>NZ_JBNYXS010000016.1:0-143061 GCF_051380775.1 Janthinobacterium pasteuri
GCGCTGCAGTCCGTGCGCGTGGCCATGCCGGTGAGCATGGCTGCTGTTGCAGGCAGGACAGTGCAAGCGCTGCCGGGCCACGCTTTCGACGAGTGCCACGGCGGCGTCCTGCGGCGCGGCCCCGCGCAGCAGGGCGATGCTCGCCAGGCGCTGACGCTGGCTCAGTGCGGTGAACTGGGCGATGAAGGTTTTCCACTGGGCTGGCTGCATGGAAGACTCCCGTTTGTCTAATATCTACAGTCAGACAGCAGGGCCCCAGGAAAATTCTCGCAATTCCCCTACTTATCGGGGACAGAGCCTAAAAAAACCGGCGCAAGCCGGTTTTTTACGTGCGCATGCAACTTAGCGCATGACTTTTCTCGTGCCCACCACTTCCACCGTCACCCGGCGGTTCTTGGCGCGGCCGGCGGCACTCGTGTTGTCGGCCACGGGCTGCGTTTCTCCCTTGCCTTCCGTGTAGACGCGGCTCGTTTCCACGCCTTGCGCCACCAGGTAAGCCTTGACGGCTTCGGCGCGGCGCTGCGAGAGTTTCTGGTTGTAGGCGTTGGAACCGACGGCATCCGTATGACCGACCGTGACGATGACTTCCAGATCCATGCCCTTCAACTGGCCCAGCAATTGGTCCAGCGCTGCCTTGCCTTGCGGCTTGAGCGTGGATTGATCGAAATCAAACAGCGCTTCCGACGCAAACGATACTTTTTCCGCCACGGGTGCCGGTGCCGGGGCGGCCACGACGACGGGTGCCGGCATGGCGACGACAGGAGCGACTTCGGGCGCCGGTTGGTAGGCGGGCGTGGCGCTGGCCGGGCGGCCCAGCTTGTACACGAGGCTGACGGAATACAGGTCCGCATCGCCGCGGTTGCCGACGGCGTCGTTCAGGCGATAACGCTCGACTTCGCCGCGCAGGGCCAGCGCTTCGCTGAACTTGTATTCCAGGCCCAGGCCCAGCTTGGCGTTGAGCTTGCGCTCGCTGGCATGCGTATTCGTTGAGCCCAGCAGGCGGTTGCCGCTGAATTCCGTGTTGGTCTTGGTGTAATGCATGCCGACCCGGCCCAGCAAGGATAAACGTTGCGACAGCGGCAGCTGGCCCAGCAAGTCCAGGTTCACGCCGCGAAAACCCGCTTCGCCGTTGAGCACGCCATTGCCGCTGGTGGTGGAGCGGAAATCGAACTTGCCCAGGTCAAAGTAGCCGCCTTCCACCGCCAGGTATTGGTTAAGTTGCCGGCCGACAAACAATTTATAGCCGGTGTCGCGCTGGTCCTTGGTAAAACCGGTGACGCTTTCTCCGTTCGCGGACAGGCTGGCGCGCAGGCGCGGCTCGTCGATGGTGGCGCGCGACTGGCCCACGCCCGCACCGAGGTACCAGGCGCTGTTGGCCCAGTCCGGGTTGATGAAGGTGTTGTCCTGCGCCTGCGCCGCTTGCGCCGCCAGCATGGCGCCGGCCATCACGCTCAGGGCGCCCAGTGTGTGTGCAATAGTCATGGTCATGTCCCGATTATTTGGTGATCTGGTTGTTGCGCAGGGTCACGGCGGCAGCCGTCAGCACGCGGCCATTGAGCAGGGTCGTGTTGTCGCCCACCGTGATGGCAGCCGACTGGCCCAGGATATTGCCCTTGAAGACGCTGTTGGCGGCCAGGGTGGTGGGGCCGACAGGCAGCCAGCTGACGTTGTCGGCCGTGGCGCCATTGTTCAGGGCAACGATGGAGTTGACGGTCGAATCCAGGGTCAATGCCGTGCGGAAGATGTACACGCCGGGACCGTTCAGTGTCAGGGTGCCCGTGATGCTGATGGCGCCCGCATAGCAATACACGCCGGGGCCGAAGGTCTGGCCACCGAGGTCGATGCCGCCGGCAAAGCTGACATCGCAGGTCCGGCTATTGCCATCCGTGATCGCCGCTTGTAAATCTGTCATGGCGCCGGCCAGGATGGCGCCCGACTTGTAGTTGGTAAAGCCGGCCGCCTGGGTCGGATCCGTGGTTTGCGAAGGCGCACCGACGTCGCCCGTGATCAGGGTCGTGCCACCCGAATTATTCGTGATCGAGGTGCCTGCCAGCACGCCGAACGGTGCCGCGCGACCCAGAATGATCGGGTTCAGGACGGACGGGATGGCTACTGCCGTGACGGTCAACAGCGCGCTGCCCGACTGGCCGCCGGCCATGGCGGTGATGTTGCTGGTGCCGGTGGCGATGCCGGTGGCGACGCCTCTGCTCAGCACGCTGGCGTTGGCAACGGTGCCCGAGGTCCAGGTGGCGCCGCCCGTGATGATGGCGTTCGAGTTGTCCGAATACGTTGCGGTGGCAATGAATTGTTGCTGGGCACCGACAGCGATGCTGGCGGTGGCCGGCGTGACGGCGATGCTGATGATGGTGGCGGCAGGCACGGTGACGGTGGTGCTGGCCGTCTTGCCGTTGAAGCTGGCATTCATGACGCTGCTACCAAAGGCAGCGCCGGTGACCAGGCCGCCGCTGGCGACGGTGGCCGAGGCTGGCGTGGCGGAAACGAAGCTGCTGCCGCTCGTGACGTCGACTTTGCTGCCATCTGAAAACGTGGCAATGACGGCCAACTGGCGCGTCGCGGCGAGGGGCACGATGGGGTTTTGCGGCGTGAGGGCGATCGACAGCACGCTCGCTGGCATGACCGTCAGCATGGTGCTGGCGCTCTTGCCGCCGAATGCGGCAGTGATATTTGCGGTGCCGAGAGCAATGCCGGTACTCAAGCCCGTGGCGGCATTGACCGTGGCGCTGGCCGGCGTAGCGGTAGTCCAGCTTGCCTTGGCACTGACGTCTTGCGCGGAACCGTCACTATACGTGGCGATGGCCGTGAATTGCTGGCTGGCACCGATGGCGACCGTGGCCGAGGCGGGTGTAACAGCCAGGCTGGACAAGGTGGCAGCCGGCAAGCCGAGGATGGGATCGCGTCCCTGGTCGCCGCCGCCGCAACCGGCCAGAGCGGCCATGGCCAGCAAACCTGCCGCGACGAGCAGCGGGTTCAGATATCGTTTGAAGAGGTTCATGTGTTTCCTTTGTGCATGGCAGTCACTGCCGGGCATCCGCGGATGAGGTCATCCGGCAGAGCCATGCCGCCCGTCGCTACAGGGCGATGGCGTCACTGGCATGCACTATTTCATTTAGGAAACGGGAGGTATGTGCGCTGGCGCGCTTAGCTTCCCCGCATAGGGAAATACCTTGAAAGGAGAGGAATTCGGCCTGGAAAACAACAGTTATGGCGCAGGTGGACGTAAAAAAAGCCGGCGCAGGGCCGGCTTCGGTCGGGCAGGGCGTGCTCTGCTTATTCTTCGCGCACCCACGTCTGCGAGCGGCCAAACATCGGCACGCCGATATAGCCGCGCACTTGCAGCTTGGCGCCGCCTTCCGTCAGTTCGGCCTTGCTCTTGTAGGTCTTGCCATTGGCCGGGTCCGTGATTTCGCCGCCCGTCCATTCCTTGCCGTCATATTTCAAGCCGGACAGGATCACCAGGCCGATGATGGGCTGGTCCTTGTTGGCGCCCGTGCACTTGTCGCACTTGGGGTTTTGATCTTCATTCTGGGCGCGGAACAGCTTGTCGATCTTGCCTTGCAAGACGCCGTTGTTTTCCGTGATGACGACGAGCGATTTCGGCTTGCCGGTGGCGTCGTCGATGGTTTTCCACGTGCCCACGGGCGTGTGGTTATCGTCGCGCGCGGTAGCGCTGCCGGCGATGGCCAGGGCGGCCACCATGATGCTTGCTGTGACGCTTGCTTTGAATATGGTATGCATTGCTAGTCTCCAATGGTTTTTTTGATCGGGTCACGAACAGTTTATATACCAAGGCAAGACCAGCGGTACTGCGCGGCGTCACTGGGACGGCCGCGCAATCCTGCCAAACTTGCCTTATGCGCTGGCTAGTTTAGCAAACTGTTCGCGCAATTTTTCAATTGTGGCCGAAAAACTGAGCAAACGCTCGTTTTCTTGCGCAACGATGGCGGCCGGGGCGCGCGCGACAAAGCTTTCATTGCCTAATTTGCTATTCACTTTGGCAATTTCAGCTTCGATGCGGGCAATTTCCTTGCCCAGGCGCTCGCGTTCGGCTGCCACGTCGATTTCCACTTTCAGCATCAGCTTGGTGGTGCCGACGATGGCGACGGCTGCGGGCGAGTCCGGCAGCGCATCGACGATCTGCACTTCGGCCAGCTTGCCCAGCGACTGGATGTACGGCGCGTACGAGGCCAGTGCTGCTTTCTCGCTGGCATTGCCCGCTTCAACGATCAGCGGCACGCGCACGGAAGGCGAGATCTGCATTTCGCCGCGCAGGTTGCGCGTCGCGTCCGTCAAGGCTTTCAGCTGCTGCATCCATGCTTCCGCGCTTTCATCGATCTTGTCGGTGTTGGCGATCGGGTACGGCTGCATCATGATCGACGCGCCCTTGGGCTCGCCCTCGGCCTTCGGCAGCTTGCCGGCCAGCGGCGCAACGCTCTGCCACAGGGCTTCCGTAACGAACGGGATGATCGGATGGGCCAGGCGCAGCACCACTTCCAGCACGCGCAGCAAGGTGTGGCGGGTGGCGCGTTGCTGGCCTTCCGTGCCCTGTTGCACTTGGACTTTCGCCACTTCCAGGTACCAGTCGCAATACTCGTCCCAGACGAATTTGTAAATGGTGGCGGCGATGTTGTCGAAACGGAAGTCTTCGAAGCCCTTGGCCACGTCCAGTTCCGCCTTTTGCAACAGGGAAATAATCCACTTGTCCGCCTGCGACAAGTCGGCGTCATTCGGTGTGCAGTCTTTGCCTTCCGTATTCATCATGACGAAACGGGTGGCATTCCACATCTTGTTGCAGAAGTTGCGGTAGCCTTCGCAGCGGCCCAGGTCGAAATTGATGTTGCGGCCCAGGGACGCATAGCTGGCCATGGTGAAGCGCACGGCGTCCGTGCCGTAGGCCGAAATGCCTTCCGGGAATTCCTTGCGCGTTGCCTTGGTAATTTTTTCTGCGTCGCGCGGATTCATCAGGCCCGTGGTGCGCTTGACGATCAAGCCTTCCAGGTCGATGCCGTCGATCAGGTCGATCGGGTCCAGCGTGTTGCCCTTCGACTTGGACATTTTCTGTCCCGTCGAATCGCGCACCAGGCCGTGCACGTAGACGGTTTCAAACGGCACCTTGCCCGTGAAGTGCGCCGTCATCATGACCATGCGCGCGACCCAGAAGAAGATGATGTCGAAACCCGTCACCAGCACGGACGACGGCAGGAACGCCTTCATGTCCGGCGTTTCTTCAGGCCAACCCATGGTCGAAAACGGCACGAGAGCCGACGAGAACCACGTGTCGAGCACGTCGTCGTCGCGTTTCAACGGCCCCGTGCTGCCGGCGGCCAATGCCTTGGCTTGCGCCTCGGCTTCCGTCTTGGCAACGAAGATATTGCCCTTGTCGTCATACCAGGCGGGGATTTGATGGCCCCACCACAGCTGGCGCGAAATGCACCAATCCTGGATGTTGTTGAGCCACTGGTTGTAGGTGGTACTCCAGTTTTCCGGCACGAACTTGATTTCGCCATTGGCGACCTTGTCCAGTGCCGTTTCCGCGATCGACTTGCCTGGGAAGAAAGTGCCTTCCGGGGCCGGCTTGCTCATGGCGACAAACCATTGGTCCGTCAGCATCGGCTCGATGACGACGCCCGTGCGGTCGCCGCGCGGCACCATCAGTTTGTGCGGCTTGACTTGCTCGAGCAAGCCTTGCGCATCGAGGTCGGCGACGATCTGCTTGCGCGCGGCGAAGCGGTCCATGCCGCGGTAGGCTTCCGGTGCATCGTCGGTGATCTTCGCGTCCAGGGTCAAAATGACGATTTGCGCCAGTTTGTGGCGCTGGCCCACGGCGTAATCGTTCATGTCATGCGCTGGGGTAATCTTGACGCAGCCCGTGCCGAATTCCTTGTCGACGTATTCGTCGGCGATGATGGGGATTTCACGGTCGCTCAAAGGCAGTTTCAGCATCTTGCCCACCAGTGGCAGGTAGCGCTCGTCCGTCGGATCGACGGCCACGGCCACGTCGCCCAGCATGGTTTCAGGACGGGTGGTGGCTACCGTCAGGAAACCGCTGCCGTCGGCCAGCGGGTACTTGATGTACCACATGGAGCCGTCTTCTTCCTCGGACACCACTTCCAGGTCGGACACAGCCGTGCCCAGCACGGGGTCCCAGTTGACCAGACGCTTGCCGCGGTAGATCAGGCCTTGCTCGAACAGGCGCACGAAGACGTCGGTGACGACTTTCGAGCGTGGCTCGTCCATCGTGAAGTATTCGCGCTGCCAGTCGGCCGAAGCGCCCAGGCGGCGCATTTGCCCGGTGATGATGGAACCGGATTTTTCTTTCCATTCCCACACTTTTTCCACGAATTTCTCGCGGCCCAGGTCATGGCGCGAAATCTTTTGCGCGTCCAGCTGGCGTTGCACGACGATTTGCGTGGCGATGCCCGCGTGGTCGGTGCCGGGAATCCAGGCCGTGTTGTGGCCCAGCATGCGGTGGTAGCGCGTCAGGCCATCCATGATGGTCTGGTTGAACGCATGGCCCATGTGCAGGGTGCCGGTGACGTTCGGCGGCGGCAACTGGATGCTGAAGGAAGGTTTTCCCGCATCGAGGGTGGCGGTAAAGTAACCGCGCTGTTCCCACTCGGTGCGCCAGAATTGTTCAATGTCGGCGGGCTCGAAAGACTTGGCTAATTCCATGATTTGGCGTGTGATTGGCAAAAGGAACCATTATAGATGACGCGGCATCGCCCGCAGCGTGGCAACTGGCCTTTTTCAGTGTTTTGGCGGCTTTGCGGGCCGTTTTCCCGCAACAGAGCGGGGATAAACGCGCTGCAGATGTTATAATGCCGGCCTCGGCGCCTCCTGCCCCATCTTTGCGGACGGCGCCTGCAGACGCAGTTTTATCCGACTCCCGTCCGCGCCACAAGGCCAGCGCATCAGCGATGCCAGCCATTTCAGAGCGTCCCCTTCGGGCCGGGCGCCTGAGCCACGCGCACCGCCAGCGGTGCACCATTCACGGCGGAATCAAAGCGGCGCGTCCATTGCACGCCGCTGCCGTCACAGCTTAGCCAGGATATTTTGTCCGGCGCGTCGTCTTTTGATACGGCATCCCCCGCATGGCGCCTTGCCGCTTGTGGCCTTGCCGTGGCCGCCGCTTTCCTGGTTTCGCTTTTACAAGGAAATCATCATGAAAAAAATCGCCATCTTTGCCGGCCTTGCCACCACCCTGGGCGCCTTGCCTGCCGCTCACGCCCAGTCGTCCGTCACCCCGTCTTCCGTCACCCTGTATGGTTTGATGGATGCGGGCCTGGTGCAGGAAGGCGGCGTCAGCAAGCTCACCAGCGGTATCTCGGCCGGTTCGCGCCTGGGCTTGCGCGGCACGGAATCGCTGGGCAATGGCTGGCAAGCCGTGTTCACCCTGGAAGCCGGTGTCCTGAGCGACACGGGCCGCTCCGACCAGGCGGGCCAATTGTTCGGCCGCCAGGCTTTTGTCGGCATCGACAGCCCGCTGGGCATGCTGACCATGGGCCGCCAGTACACCCTGCAAAGCCAGGCGCTGACGGACGTGGCCGATCCGTTCGAGGGCGGCTTTGCCGGCGCGGCGACCAACCTGGCCGGCTATTCGGCCACGCGCATCGACAATACCGTACGCTACACCTCGCCCGAACTGCGCGGCGTCACCGCCACCGTCATGTATGGTTTTGGCGAACATACGGGTGTTGTGGCCGATCAACGTTCGCTGGGTCTGGCCCTCGGTTATGTCAACGGCCCCCTGACCCTGCGCCTGGCGCGCCAGAGCCGTGCCGGCGAGCCGGGCAAGGCCGACGTGAACAACACCATTTTGGCCGGTAACTACAACTTCGGCGTGGCCACCGCGTTTGCCGGCTATGGCCGCAACACGGGCGACGGCAGCACCATGTTCTTTGCGGAAAATCCGTATGGTGCGGCGCAGGCGCCAACCCGCTCAAGCGACAGCCGCGACGCCATCGTCGGCGTGTCCGTGCCGCTCGGCGCGACCACCTTGCTGGCCTCGTATGTGCGCAAGGATGACCGCGATGTGGCCAACCGCGATGCGCAGCAGGTGGCCATCGGCGCCACGTATGCCTTGTCCAAACGCAGCAAGGTGTATCTTGCCTACGCACACATCCGCAACCGCAACGACGCCGCCTACATGGTGGGCAATGCGACGGAAGTGGGTAGCGGCAACCGCGCCTTCAACGTCGGCCTGCGCCACGCGTTTTAAGCGGGCAGCATTTTTCTCTGCTGTAACAGTTCTTCGAAGGCGGGCGCGGCCAGCGGGCGGCTGAACAGGTAGCCCTGCATCTGGTCGCAGCCGTGCTGGCGCAGAAAGGCCAGTTGCTGGGCCGTTTCCACGCCTTCCGCGATCACTTTCAGGCGCAGGCTGTGCGCCAGCGAGATGATGGCGCGCACGATGGCCGCATCGTCGTCGCTGTGCGTGATGTCGCTGACGAAGGTTTGGTCGATTTTCAATACGTCGATGGGGAAGTGGCGCAGGTAGGCCAGGCTGGAATAGCCGGTGCCGAAGTCGTCGATGGACAGTTGCACGCCCAGCGCCTTCAGCTTGCTCATGATGGCCGTGGCTTGCTCCACGTTATGCATGACCATGCTTTCCGTCAATTCCAGTTCCAGATGGGCGGCGGCGAGGCCCGTCTCGGCCAGTGCCTGCGCCACCGCGTGCAGCAGATTTCTTTGCTTGAATTGCCGCGCCGACAGATTGACGGCGAGGCGCAGCGAACCGTGGCCGGCCAGTTGCCAGGCGCGCGTCTGGGCGCACGCCGTGTGCAGCACCCAGTCGCCGATGGCGATGATCAAGCCCATTTCCTCGGCCAGGCCGATGAAGCTGGCAGGCGGAATGCGCCCCAGTTGCGGATGTTGCCAGCGCAGCAGCGCTTCCATGCCCACCACCGTGCCGCTGGCCAAGTCCAGCTGGGGCTGGTATTCGAGGTGGAACTGCCCCCGCTCCAGGGCGTGGCGCAACTCGCTTTCCAGTCCCAGCCGCTCCAGAGTACCGGCATTCATGCTCGATGCATAGAATTGCCAGTGGCCCCGTCCCTGTTCCTTGGCGCGATACATGGCGATGTCGGCGTGCTTGATCAGTGTGTCGGCATTCTGGCCATCGTCGGGATACACGGCCACGCCCATGCAGCAGCTGAGAAAAAATTCATATTCACCCAGTTGCAGCGGCTGCGCCACGGCGTCCTGGATGCGCTGCAGGATGGCGGTGCCCGGTTCGCCACTGCCATGCTGGGGCAGCAGCAGCACGAATTCGTCGCCGCCCAGGCGCGCTACCGTGTCGACTTCGCGCGTGGCGTCGCGCAGGCGCTCGGCCACGTTTTTCAGCACAGTGTCGCCCGCATCGTGGCCCAGGGTATCGTTGACGAATTTAAAGCGGTCGAGGTCGATGAACACCACCCACAGGGGCAGGCCGCTGCGGCGCGTCACGGCCATCGCCAGTTCCAGCCGCTCGCGCAGCAGCAGGCGGTTGGCCAGGCCCGTCAGAATATCGTGCCGCGACTGGAATTCCAGCTCCTGTTCGAAGCGCATGACGGTGCTGATGTCGTATTGCGCTACGACAAAGTGGCTGACGGGGCCATCGCCATCTTCGCGCACGGGCGCGACGAACAGCTCGCTCCAGTAGCAGCTGCCATCCTTGCGGAAATTGCGCACGATGGCCTTGCCTTCGCGCTGTTCGCGCAGGGCCGCTGTAATCTCATGCGTGTCTTGGCGCCCTTGCTCGGGACCCTGCAAGTCTTCCAGGCGCTGGCCAATGACTTCGCCAGCCGCATAGCCGGTGATGCGCTCGAAGGCGGGATTGACGTATTCGATCAGGTAGCCCGGCGCGTCGGCGCTGCACAGGATGACGGCATTGGCCGACACTTCGATGATGCGTTCGCGCAAACGCAGCGACTTCTCAGTGTGCATGCGCGCAGCGATGTCTTCGGACAGGCGCAAATTGGCAAACTGCAGCGCCGCCGTGCGTTCGCCCGTGATGCGGGCAATCACCGAATTGCGCGACACGAGCTGAAACACATACGCCGTTGCCAGCAGGCTCGACAGCAGTCCGCCCAGCAGCACATACAGGGAGCCGCGATGGTTGGCGTCCAGGCGCATGCCGTTGGCAGGCAGCAGCGCGGCGCGCAGCGTGTGAGCGCTGGCGTGGTACTGCAGCAGCAGCCGGGTGCTTTCCGACTCGATCTGGCGCGCCGAGGCGTAGCACAGGGCCGTCAGGCACAGCCCGACCGCCAGCGTGATCAGGGCCGAGGTGGAAACGGAAATGGAGATGCGTCTGAAGAATGATTGCATGATGGCGTCCGGTAAGCAGCGCCGGCGCCGATCCGTGATCCGGCAGCCCTGGCAGTGACTGACTGTAGGGCGCGGGGCACGTGGCCGTCCGTTCGCTGCCGAACAGACGGCTATGCCGCCAAGAAATATAGTGGCTGCACTGTGCAGGCGCTGTGTTACGCTCCGGCATATGGCGGCCCTCGTTCGGACGTTTTTTATCTATCCCCTAGCTGACGACTGGAAACCAGGAAAACTGCCCATGTCGAGTCCGCATGCCCAGCTGCACAACCCGAATCAAAACCATTTGCTCGCCGCCATGCTCGACGCCGATTTCGCGCGCCTGGCCCCCCATCTGGAGCAAGTCTCCATGTTGCTCGGTGACGTGATCTACGATTCGGGCGACAAGCTGCAGCATGTGTATTTCCCCACCACCGCCATCGTTTCCATCCACTACCTGCTGGAAAACGGCGGCTCGTCGGAAATTGCCGGCGTGGGCAATGAAGGCGTGGTGGGCGTGTCGCTGTTTATGGGCGGCAACTCGACGCCGAGCCGCGCCGTCGTGCAGACGGGCGGCATCGGCTATCGCCTGAAGGCGCATTTGCTGATGGAAGAATTCGACCGCGCCGGTCCCGTCATGCGCTTGCTGCTGCGCTACACGCAAGCCCTGATCACGCAAATGTCGCAGACGGCCGTGTGCAACCGCCACCATACGGTGGAGCAGCAGCTGTGCCGCTGGCTGCTGCTGACCATGGACCGCCTGCCGAACCGCGAACTGACCATGACGCAGGAACTTATCGCCAACATGCTGGGCGTGCGCCGCGAAGGCGTGACGGAAGCGGCCGGGCGCTTGCAGCAGCGCGGCTTCATCAGTTACCGGCGCGGCCATATCTCCGTGCTGGACCGCGCCGGCCTCGAAGGCCACGTGTGCGAATGCTATGGCGTGGTCAAAAAGGAATTCGCTCGCCTGCTGTCGGACGTGCGCCAGCGCCAAGGTTCCTGATCACCGCATCCACTCTCTTATCGTTGTTACAGCCCAGGCTACCTCATGCAATCTGTTGAAAACATTCCTCCCCGCGCACCGTCGCGCTGGCCCATGGCGCTGGCGTTTTCATTCAGCGCCATCGTGCTGCTGGCTGTCGGCGTGCTGGCCTGGCGCGCGCCGTTCGAGACGGCGTGCGTCATCGATGCGCTGGTCTTCCTGCTGCTGATGCTGCTCGTGGCGCTGTACCGGCGCACGGCGTCGGCCAGCCTGCCGCGCCAGTTGCTCAAGGCGGGCGCCTTGCAGGATGCGATTTTCAATAGCGCCAATTTCTCGTGCATCGCCACCGATGCGCAGGGCGTGATCCAGATTTTCAATGTGGGCGCCGAACGCATGCTCGGCTATGCCGCCAGCGACGTGGTAGACAAGCTGACCCCGGCCGGTATTTCCGATGCGCAAGAAATCATCGCGCGCGCGGCCGCCCTCAGTGCCGAACTCGACACGGTCATCACGCCGGGTGTGGAAGCGCTGGTGTTCAAGGCCACGCGCGGCATCGAAGACATCTACGAATTGACGTATATCCGCAAGGATGGCAGCCGCTTCCCCGCCATGGTCTCCGTGACGGCCCTGCGCGACGTGCAGAGCAAGGTCATCGGTTACTTGCTGATCGGCACCGACAATACGGCCCGCAAGCAGGTCGAGGCGGAACAGGCGCTGCTGGACCAGCGCTTGCGCGAGCAGCAGTTCTATACGCGCTCGCTGATCGAATCGAATATCGACGCCCTGATGACGACGGACCCGCGCGGCATCATCAGCGACGTCAACCAGCAGATGGAAGCATTGACGGGCTGCACGCGCGACGAATTGATCGGCGCGCCGTGCAAGAATTACTTTACCGAGCCGGAGCGGGCCGAGGAAGCCATTGCGCGCGTGTTGCGAGACGGAAAATTGACCAATTACGAGCTGACAGCCCTGGCGCGCGACGGCAAGCAGACGGTGGTGTCGTACAACGCCTCGACTTTCCACGACCGCAAGCGCAAGCTGCAGGGCGTGTTTGCCGCCGCCCGCGACGTGACGGAACGCAAGCAGTTCGAACTAGCCTTGCAAGACACGAATATCGAAATGGAAAAGGCCCGCCAGGCGGCGGAAAAGGCGAACCTGGCGAAGTCCGAGTTTCTGTCGAGCATGAGCCATGAATTGCGCACGCCCCTGAATGCCGTGCTGGGCTTTGCCCAGCTGATGGCGTCCGAGACGCCGGCACCGAGCGTGCCGCAGCAGCGCTCGATCGACCAGATCCTCAAGGGCGGCTGGTATCTTTTGCGTTTGATCAATGAAATCCTCGACCTGGCCATGATCGAGTCGGGCAAGGTCACCATGTCGGAAGAGGCGATGTCCCTGCTCGACGTGCTGCAGGATTGCCAGGCGATGATTGCGCCGCAGGCGGAAAAGCGTGGCATCAGCATGCATTTCCCCCGCTGCGGCCAGGCCTTCTATGTACATGCCGACCGCACGCGCGTAAAGCAGGTGATGATCAATCTGCTGTCAAACGCCATCAAATACAACCAGAGCGGCGGCAGCGTGAAAGTCGATTGCCGCCAGCGCGGCGACAAAGTGCGCACCAGCGTCACCGACAGCGGCGCCGGCCTGAATGCCGAACAGATGAGTCAGCTGTTCCAGCCCTTCAACCGCCTGGGCCAGGAAAGCAGCACGGAAGAGGGCACGGGCATCGGCCTGGTCGTCACCAAGCAGTTGGTCGAACTGATGGGCGGTACCATCGGCGTCGATAGCACGGTGGGCCTGGGTACCACCTTCTGGGTGGAATTCAAGGCTTCGCGCGCGCCCGAACTGCATCTGGAGCCGGGCGAGGTCTTGCCTGTGGCGCAGGAAGATCAGGAAACCCAGCGCACCTTGCTGTACGTGGAAGACAATCCCGCCAACCTGGCACTGGTCGAGCAATTGATCGCCCGTCGCAGCGATTTGAAACTGCTGACGGCCGTCGATGCGCACCTGGGCATCGACCTGGCGCGCACGTATCAGCCGGACGTGATCTTGATGGATATCAACCTGCCCGGCATCAGCGGCTATGGCGCCCTGCACATCCTGCACGATGATCCGCTCACCAGCCACATCCCCGTCATGGCCCTGTCGGCCAACGCCGTGCCGCGCGACATCGAGAAAGGCCTGCAAGCGGGCTTCTTCCGCTACCTGACCAAGCCGATCAAAGTCGTCGAATTCATGGATGCGCTCGACGTGGCCCTGCACCATGCAGCCGCGCACGGCCTGGCCGACGACACTCACGCAGTACGCTAATTCAGCATTTATTTTTAGGAATACCGCCATGCTTCAAGCCACCGAGATCCTGAACGCCAGCATCCTCATCGTTGACGACCAGGAAGCCAACGTCATGCTGCTCGAACAGGTGCTGCGCAATGCCGGCTACACGCGCATCACGTCCACCATGGACCCGCAAGCCGTGCACGCGCTGCACCAGCAGCACCGCTACGACTTGATCCTGCTCGACTTGCAGATGCCGGAAATGGATGGCTTCGAAGTCATGGAAGGCTTGCGCGACATCGAGGCGGGCAGCTATCTGCCCGTGCTGGTAATCACTGCCCAGCCCGGCCACAAGCTGCGCGCGCTGCAAGCGGGCGCCAAGGACTTCGTCAGCAAGCCCTTCGACCTGGTGGAAGTCAAAACGCGCATCCACAACATGCTGGAAGTGCGTTTGCTGTACCAGAAGCTGGCCGAGTACAACAAGTCGCTGGAACAGATGGTGGAAGAGCGCACGGCGGAGTTGCGCGAAAGCGAAGCGCGCTTCCAGCGCTTCACGGAACTGTCGTCCGACTGGTACTGGGAACAGGATGCGCAGGGCAATCTGACGCGCTTTTCCGGCCCCGTGGCTGAAATGCTGGGCATCGGCAGCGAAGAAGAACCGCAACGCTGGAACGCCGCCGAGCGCGCTTTACTCGACGCCAAGATTGCCGCGCGTGAACCTTTCCTTGACTTCATCTACAGCCGCGCCAACCTCGATGGCAGCACGCAGTATCTGCAGGTCAGCGGCGAACCGATGTTCGACAATGGCAGCCGCTTCATCGGCTACCGCGGCATCGGCCTCGATGTCACGGAGCGTCATCGCAGTGCCTGATTTATACTTGCTGCCATCGATACTGACCAGGAAAAATCATGACTGACAAATCTCCCTCCTACTGGTTTCCCGCCAAGACCTATGGCTGGGGCTGGGGCTTGCCCATCACCTGGCAGGGCTGGCTGGTGTTCCTGGCCGCGCTGGTGCTGTTCGCCTGCGGCGCCTTCCTGTTTCCCCCGCAAACCATGCTGGTCGGCTACATCGTATATGAAGTGGCCATCGTTGCCGTGCTCATTTTCATCTGCCAGCTGAAGGGCGAACCGACCAGCTGGCGCTGGGGCAAGAAGAAGTAACACAGAAGCACAAAGACGATAGCTGCAAGAAATCATCTGGCCACGCGGCGTGAACCGCGTATAATTGGCTCGCTGCCGCAAGGCGGCAAACGCTAGGGGTCCTGCCTTTCGCTGTGGAAACACGGTGCAAGCGCGGGTGAGAAATACCCTCCGAACCTGATCTGGATAATGCCAGCGAAGGGAAGCTTTAGGATGAACGCACCTCGCCTTTCCGCGTGCGCAATTCCGAACCTCCTTAGCTGGCTCCAGGCTTAAAAATAGTCTAGCCAAGGAGCCAAAATGAACGCCAACCCGAAATTCCTCTCCGCCACCGCCATGGTCGACGAAGCCGCCATCGCGCCGCTGCCCAATTCGCGCAAGATTTACGTGCGAGGCAGCCGCCCCGATATCCGCGTGCCCATGCGCGAGATCAGCCAGTCAGACACGGAAGCGTCGTTCGGCGGCGAAAAGAATCCACCGATCTACGTGTACGACACGTCCGGCCCCTACACGGACCCGGACGTGAACATCGACATCCGCTCGGGCCTCGATACGCCGCGCCTGCCATGGATAGTCGAACGTGCCGACACGGAAGAATTGCCCGGCCCCACCTCCGACTACGGCATCGCCCGCCTGGCGGACCCGAAGCTGGCCGAACTGCGTTTCAATTTGCACCGCAAGCCGCGCCGCGCCAAGGCGGGCGCCAATGTGACACAGATGCACTATGCGCGGCGCGGCATCATCACGCCGGAAATGGAATTCGTCGCCATCCGCGAAAACATGCGTCGCGGAGAGTACTTGAAAGAGTTGCAAGCCTCCGGTCCCATGGGCGAACGCCTGGCCGAGCTGATGGGCCGCCAGCATCCGGGCCAGTCGTTCGGTGCCAGCATTCCTGCGGAAATCACGCCGGAATTCGTGCGCGAGGAAATCGCCCGCGGCCGCGCCATCATTCCCGCGAACATCAACCACCCGGAAGTCGAACCGATGATTATCGGTCGCAATTTCCTGGTGAAAATCAACGCCAACATCGGCAATTCCGCCGTCACCTCGTCTATAGGCGAGGAAGTGGAAAAGATGACCTGGGCCATCCGCTGGGGCGGCGACAATGTGATGGACTTGTCCACCGGCAAGCATATCCATGAAACGCGCGAATGGATCGTGCGCAACAGCCCCGTGCCCATCGGTACCGTACCTATTTACCAGGCGCTGGAAAAGGTCAATGGCAAGGCGGAAGACCTGACGTGGGAAATTTTCCGCGACACCCTGATCGAGCAGGCAGAGCAGGGCGTCGATTACTTCACCATCCACGCTGGCGTGCTGCTGCGCTACGTGCCGATGACGGCCAAGCGCCTGACGGGCATCGTTTCGCGCGGCGGCTCCATCATGGCGAAATGGTGTCTGGCGCACCACCAGGAATCGTTCCTGTACACGCATTTCGAAGACATCTGCGAAATCATGAAGGCATATGACGTGTCGTTCTCGCTGGGCGACGGCTTGCGCCCCGGCTCCATCTACGACGCTAACGATGAGGCGCAGCTGGGCGAACTGAAAACCCTGGGCGAACTGACGCAAGTAGCCTGGAAGCACGATGTGCAAGTGATGATCGAAGGCCCGGGCCACGTGCCCATGCAATTGATCAAGGAAAACATGGACTTGCAGCTGGAGCAGTGCGGCGAAGCGCCGTTCTATACGTTGGGGCCGTTGACCACCGACATCGCGCCTGGCTACGACCACATCACCTCGGGCATCGGCGCGGCCATGATCGGCTGGTATGGCACGGCCATGCTGTGCTACGTGACGCCGAAGGAACACCTGGGCCTGCCCAACAAGGCGGACGTCAAGGATGGCATCATCACTTACAAGATCGCGGCGCATGCGGCCGACCTGGCGAAAGGCCATCCGGGCGCGCAAATTCGCGACAATGCCCTGTCGAAAGCCCGCTTCGAATTCCGCTGGGACGACCAGTTCAACATCGGCCTCGACCCGGACAAGGCACGCGAATTCCACGATGAAACCCTGCCCAAGGATTCGGCCAAGGTGGCGCATTTCTGCTCCATGTGCGGCCCGCATTTCTGCTCGATGAAGATCACGCAGGAAGTGCGCGAATACGCGGCCGGCATGGGCATCGCGGAAGACAAGGCGCTCAAGCAGGGCATGGAAATCAAGGCCATCGAGTTCATCAAGAACGGCGCCGAGCTGTATCGCAAGGTCTGAAGGAGAGCGTGATGCCTGCATTGATATCCATCACGCTCAACGGCGCACCGCACCAGGTGCCGCCGGGGCAAACCCTGGATCAACTGATCGCCGCGCTGTCGCTGGAAAACCAGGCACTGGCGCTGGCCGTCAACCGCAACGTCGTGCCGCGCAAGGCGTGGCCGGGCAAGACCTTGCAAAGCCAGGACCAGGTAGAAATAGTGCGCGCCATCGGCGGCGGCTGAAAACGTCCAAGCAAACCTACTGCGCGTCGCGCTTTGCGGCCTGCGATGCTCACCGTGCTCAAGCACGGTTGCGCGTCTCGGCCACAAATCATCGCCGCTCGCTACGGTTTTCTTCGGACGTTTAAAAACTTAAGGAAAAGCACATGAATACCGCAACAAATAATGACTTGCTGACCATCGCAGGAAAACAGTACCAATCGCGCTTGCTGGTGGGCAGCGGCAAGTACAAGGATTTGCCGCAGACGCGTGAAGCGACGGACGCGGCCGAGGCGCAAATCATCACGGTGGCGATACGCCGCGTCAATATCGGGCAAGACCCGAACGCGCCCAGCCTGCTCGATTTCGTGCCGCCCGACCAGTACACGATTTTGCCGAACACGGCCGGCTGCTACAACGCGAAAGACGCCGTCTACACCTTGCAACTGGCGCGCGAGCTGCTGGGAGGCCGCAATCTGGTGAAACTGGAAGTGCTGGGCGATGAAAAGACCCTGTTTCCGCACATGCCGGAAACCCTGATCGCGGCCGAAGCGCTGGTCAAGGATGGCTTTGACGTGATGGTCTACTGCAGCGACGACCCCATCCAGGCGAAGATTCTGGAAGACATCGGCTGCGTGGCCGTCATGCCGCTGGCATCCCTGATCGGTTCGGGCATGGGCATCTTGAATCCGTGGAACTTGTCGCTGATCATCGACCAGGCGAAAGTGCCGGTGCTCGTCGATGCTGGCGTGGGCACGGCGTCGGATGCGGCCATTGCCATGGAGCTTGGCTGCGATGGCGTGCTGATGAACACGGCCATTGCCGGTGCGCGCGACCCCGTGCGCATGGCGCATGCGATGAAGCTGGCCGTGCGGGCCGGGCGTGTAGCGTTTCTGGCGGGACGCATGCCGCGTAAATTCGCCGCTTCGCCCTCGTCGCCGATGGCGGGCCGCCTGGCGTGACGATGCAACAGCGTCGTCCGGTTGTGCTGGTGTTTGCCGGCCTCGACCCGTCGGGCGGCGCCGGCCTGGCCGCCGATATTGTGGCGATTGCGGCGCAGGGCGCGCATGCCCTGCCCGTCATCACGGCGCTGACGGTGCAGGACAACGACCGCGTGTTTGCTGTCGAACCGGTGGCGCCGGACTTGCTGCGCCGCCAGGCGCAGGCGCTGATCGACAAGATGCTGATCAGCGCCGTGAAAATCGGCATCCCGGGCAGCGCCGCGAATGCGGCCGTCATTGCGCAACTGATCGCGCAATTGCGGCTGGCCCGCCCAAGCTTGCCCGTGGTGCTCGACCCCGTGCTGGCCAGCGGCCATGGCGACGTGCTCAGCACGGGTGATGCCGTGCTGGCGCTGGCGCCCTTGCTGGCGCTGACAACCGTGATCGTGCCGAACGGGCCGGAAGCGGCTGCCCTCGGTGGCGAAGAACACGTGCTTGCGCAAGGCTGCAAGCACGTGCTGGTGACGGGCGGGCATGGCGACGGTGAAGAAGTGCTCAACCGTTGGCTTGATGCCGGAGGCGGGGAGCAGGCATGGCGCTGGCCACGCCTGCCCGGCGCCTTCCACGGCAGCGGCTGCACTCTGGCCTCCGCCATCGCGGCACGGCTGGCATTGGGCCAGCCGCTGGCGGAAGCGCTGGCGCTGGCGCAAAGCTATTGCCATGCGGCCCTGGCCGGCGCATATGCGATTGCGCCAGGTCAGCTGATACCGCAACGATTCAATGACTAAGGAAAACATCATGCGTGGACTGTATCTGGTCACCCCCAACTGGGATGACACCGACCGCCTGCTCGACGTGAGCGAGCAAGCCTTGCAGGAAGGCGTGGCCCTGCTGCAATACCGCCACAAGAGTGCCGAGGCGGACCAGCGGCGCGAACAGGCGGGCGCCTTGCTGGTCCTGGCCCGCAAGTATGGCGTGCCTTTCATCATCAACGATTTTATCGAGCTGTGCGAAGAACTCGACGCCGATGGCGTGCACGTGGGTGGCACGGACGCCTCCGTCGCGCAGGTGCGTGCGCGCCTGGGCAAGGAGAAGATCGTCGGCGCTTCCTGCTATGGCGACATGGCCCTGGCACGCACGGCCGAGGCGGGCGGCGCCAGCTACGTGGCCTTCGGCGGTTTTTATCCTTCGCTGGTGAAAAAGTACCCGGTGAGCACGCCCCTCGATATCGTGCTGCAAGCCAAACGCGAGATCAGCTTGCCGTGCGTGGTGATCGGCGGCATGACGCCGGAAAACGCGGCACCGCTGGTGGCGCGCGGCACCGACATGGTGGCGGCCATCACTAGCGTCTATCAAGCGGACGATATAGATATTGCGGTGCAGCAATTCAATCAATTGTTTGCAGCATGAGCACGGGAATGGAAGGCTGATTTGGGTGAATAATCGGCATATAATAAGAGCATCAGTGCGACACGGTCGCAAAATCGTCGCTATGCGGCAATCATTAGAAGCAGGAGCGGGTTAGTATCCCTTTGAATTTAAAGGAAAATTCGCCCTAATTGATACAAACGTAATAGTCTGAGAAGCCGTAATTCCTAGTGTGGATACAAAGTGGGTTTTGTGTTCCAGTGGGTCAATTGTGTCTGCGAATCCAGTTCAACGGTTCGCTTACGTTGTTAAAATACGACAATAGAGTCCTTCCAAAGAAAAATGAGTCCTCTCATTCAGCATATCAAGCGGGTTGCAAAAGACGATGTTCGGACCTTCTTCGCGCCTTTCGTGGCGATGTATGGCTTTATCCGAAAAGAGTTGAAGCGGCCTCCAATACGGTAAGCTCGGACACTAACAGCAAGGTCTAACACCTCCGCTAGTATTTTAGTAGGTATCTCACTACTTACATCAATGAACTTCTAGAGCGACAAGCTCTTCGATATCTTGTCGTACCCAAATCTCCAAATACTTGGTGCTACGACCGGGCGCACGACCGCCCGTCACCTACTCGAACATGCGTCATCGGTAACGATGGGGTATGAAGCTTCGAAGACAATGTACCCCCAAAATTTCGGTGGCTAACCGCGTGAGCGTTTGGTCAGAGACTGCTAGCAGTAATGCGGTTTAGGGGCTAGGTGAGTGCTGCAAGAGTAATGTAATGTGAACCATCGTTTGAACCCTCGTAAATATTGATAGGCCAAAACTGCTGATAGGCCTAAACCAAAACGGTACGTGGTCGGATATCTCCGTTGATGTTGGGGATACGTCGTCATTTAAACCACCGGGGGAAAGATGGACTCTAAACAGCTAGTCGCGATGTAGCTGTCGCGTCGATATCGTTGGGAACGTGGTAAGCCCGATTTTCTGCCAAAAAATCAAAACAGCGAGAAATTGGCAAGTAAGCCGCAAGGCGAGCAGATGGGAAAGCGGGTATGGGAGGATGGAGAAAGCGAATGCCGGGTTTTAACGACTCGGATAGGGGTTCAGAATTTGCCCCAGCCTGAAAGGGCGCAGACTTCCATCTGGTGTAATAGTCGTTATAAAACAGTATTGTCTCCAAGTAGTCATTATTTTTCAATCACCCCGAAGGGATTCAGTTCACCCTTCGGGGAGAACTGCGCCTCTAGGGAAACTACCCGAGGTACAGCATGAAAGTAACCGTTAGTAGTCATACCGGTTCTGCGTCCTCGCATGCTCCGTCTGAATGGGCCGCCATCAACTGGCGGCTCGTTCAACGGAACGTGAGAGCCATGCAGTGTCGATTAACGAAGGCCGCACAGGAAGGTGACTGGCGCAGGGCAAAAGCTCTGCAAAGGTGGCTGACCCACTCGTTTAGCGCAAAAGCACTCGCAGTTAAACGGGTGACCGAAAATCAAGGTAAACGGACCGCAGGGGTGGATCAGCAATTATGGGATTCACCGCAGCAGAAATTTGCAGCAATTGCGAGATTGAAGAAGCAAGGCTACAGACCCTTGCCACTACGGAGGGTCTATATTCCCAAGTCAAATGGAACGATGCGCCCGTTGGGCATTCCAACCATGCGTGACAGGGCAATGCAAGCGCTTCATCTGCTAGCTCTTGATCCAATCTTGGAAACGTTGAGTGACCCGAATTCCTATGGGTTCAGGAAAAATCGTTCGACGGCCGACGCTATGTCGCAGATATTCCTCCAGACCTGCCGGAAAGTCTCGGCAACATGGGTATTGGACGCAGACATTGAGGGATTCTTCGATAATATCAATCACAACTGGATGATCGAGAATGTCCGCATGGACAAATCGATTTTAAAGAAGTGGTTGAAATCCGGAGTTGTTGACCGGCAGCAATTGATGGCAACCACAGCTGGAACACCACAGGGTGGCATTATCAGCCCTGCCCTTGCAAATTGGACACTGAACGGCCTCGAATCTGGACTTATGGCGCACCTTAGTGCGAAATTCGGAAAGACAAAGGCGGGAAGGCTAAAAGTCGGAGTAGTTCGATATGCGGACGATTTTGTCGTAACTGGCGCTTCGAAAGAACTGTTGGAGGACGAAATTAGGCCATGGATTGAAGGATTCCTCGCAGTCAGGGGTCTACGACTATCCGTAGCCAAGTCCAAGATCGTGCACATTGACGACGGCTTCGATTTCTTGGGGTGGAACTTCCGAAAATATTCCGGAAAACTGCTCATTAAGCCTAGTAAGAAGAACGTGAAAACGTTCTATGCCAAGCTTAGCAAGACGATCAGTGAAAACGTTGGGGCAAGGCAAGAGAATCTTATTCGACTGCTGAACCCCATGCTACGAGGTTGGGCGCAGTATCACAGCCCCGTGGTCGCGAAGGAGGCGTTTTCGGCAATGGAGTCGCTATTGTTCTGGCGGCTCCGTCGGTGGGCTGCACGCAGACATCCGATGAAAAGCAGTGATTGGATACGCCATAGGTACTGGCGCCCGATTGAGCTTAGAAGTCAGGTATTTGCAGCGGACGTTGTCACGAAAGAAGGCAGTAAGGGCGTATTGGAAATGTACTCTTTGCCGGGTACAGCCATCGTGCGTCACACGAAAATCAAAGGGGAGTACCATCCCTATGATCTGCAATGGGAAATGTATGGGGAAACCCTTCGCCAGGAACGTATGTTGAAAAACATGCAGTACCGGCGCGAGTGGGCGAGACTTTACCTTGACCAACGTGGCCTGTGCGCAATGTGTGGATACGAGATGGACATGGAAACCGGATGGCATGACCACCACATTGAATATCGGGTGGCAGGTGGCTCTGATGCCCTAGAAAATCGAGTACTATTGCACCCAAACTGCCATGCTCAAGTGCATAGCCAAAAACTAGAAGTTGTAAAGCCGGTTCCTGTATAGGAACTTTTATTATGCTTGAGCCGTGTGCGGTGAAAGTCGCACGCACGGTTCTTAGGGGGGAGAGTTTCCAGTAATGGGATTCTCCTACCCTACTCATTACCAAGGTCCCTTTAACCATGAGTCAGCCACCCGCCGCGAAACGCCTTATCCTGATCGTTGACGATGACCAACTCCTGTTGGAATTCCTCGGCGAAATCCTGCGCCATGCCGGCTATGAGACGGCCCTGGCCAATTCGGCCGAAGTGGCGCTGCAAATGGTCGCCCAGCGCGAGCCGGATCTGGCCTTGCTCGACATCCATATGCCGGGCATGTCCGGCCTGGAGCTGGCCAAGCGCCTGCATGGCGAGACGGGCGTGCCATTCATGTTCCTGTCGGGCAGCGGCGACAGCGAATCGGGCAAGCAGGCGGCCGCTTACGGCGCCGTCGGCTACGTGGTGAAACCTGTCGATGAAGGCCGCTTGATGCCCGCCTTCGAAGCGGGCCTGGCGCGCGCCGATGAAATCCGCCAGCTGCGTCGCACCGAGCTGAACCTGAATGCGGCGCTGGCCGCCGGCCGCGAAACCAGCCTGGCCGTCGGCTTGCTAATGGGCAAGTTCCAGACGGACCGCAACACGGCTTTCGAAGTGCTGCGCGACCACGCCCGCTCCAGCCGCCGCAAGATCAATGAAATCGCCAGCCAGCTGCTGCTGGCAGAGGAAACCCTGAACGGCTTGCACGGCGCATTCCTCAACCGCGCGAAAGCCAAGTAAGCGTTTCAACCATACACAGGACACACATGAAAACCAAAGCAGCGATTGCATGGAAGGCGGGCGCGCCTTTGACCATCGAAGAAGTCGACCTGGCGGGCCCGCGCGAGGGCGAGGTACTGGTCGAAATCAAGGCCACGGGCATTTGCCACACCGATTACTACACCCTGTCGGGCGCCGACCCGGAAGGCATCTTCCCGTCCATCCTCGGCCATGAAGGCGCCGGCATCGTCGTTGACGTGGGTCCGGGCGTGAAAAGCCTGAAAAAGGATGACCACGTCATCCCCCTGTACACGCCGGAATGCCGCCAGTGCAAGTTCTGCCTGTCGCAAAAAACCAATCTGTGCCAGTCGATCCGCTCGACTCAGGGACGTGGCCTGATGCCGGACGCGACCTCGCGCTTTTCCATCGACGGCAAACCCATCTTCCACTACATGGGCACGTCCACCTTCTCGAACTACATCGTCGTGCCGGAAATTGCGCTGGCGAAGATCCGCGAAGACGCGCCTTTCGATAAAGTCTGCTACATCGGTTGCGGCGTGACGACGGGCGTGGGCGCCGTGCTGTTTACGGCCAAGGTGGAGGCGGGCGCCAACGTGGTGGTGTTCGGCCTGGGCGGCATCGGTTTGAACGTCATCCAGGCAGCCAAGATGGTCGGCGCCGATAAAATCATCGGCGTGGATATCAACCCGGCGCGCCAGGCCATCGCGCGCAAGTTCGGCATGACGCATTTCGTCAACGCCAACGAAGTGGAAAACGTGGTCGACACCATCGTGCAGCTGACGGACGGCGGCGCCGACTACAGTTTTGAATGTATCGGCAATACCACCACCATGCGCCAGTCGCTTGAATGTTGCCACAAGGGCTGGGGCCAGTCCATCATCATCGGCGTGGCTGCTGCCGGCCAGGAAATCTCCACGCGTCCATTCCAGCTGGTGACGGGGCGCGTATGGAAGGGTTCCGCTTTCGGCGGCGCACGCGGACGCACGGACGTGCCGAAGATCGTCGACTGGTATATGGAAGGCAAGCTCAATATCGATGATTTGATCACGCATCGTTTGAAACTGGACGATATCAACCAGGGTTTCGACTTGATGAAGAGCGGCGAATCGATCCGCTCCGTCGTGTTGTACTGATAAACATACGCCGTACCACGGCGTTTTTGCGGAGGCTGCGGCCTCCGTTTTTTTCGTCCGTGCTTTGCCATTCATCGCGCAAGCTTGCCGTCCAGACCAGCCTTTGTGCCGCCCGTCGCACCGCGCTGGAGACGTGATTCATCCGCCGTTAAAGTCAACGTGCCACTACTTTTGCGACGAGGCAGCCATGTCCACTTCCTATCGTTTGATCCTCAGCCTGGCCGGTATCGTGCTTGGCGGCAGTGCGCTGGCCGTGCAGCCGCCCGAGCCGCCCGCACCGCCGGCCGCACCGGCCGCACCGCCGGCCGCACCGGCCGCACCCAGCAAGAAAATTACTATCTCCATGGGCAGCGGCGATGGCTATGCGCTCGTCGACAGCAGCGACGATAGCGTCACCATGGCAGGCACCGATGTCGATGGCCAGCAGATTAAACAGCTGCAGCGTTCGCTCAAGGGGCATTTCCTGTGGTTCCGTGAGCAGGGAAAGGGCTATGTGACGCAGGATGCTGCGCTGCTGGCCCGCGTGCGCGACGCCTGGAAGCCGTCGCAGCAGCTGGGCTTGCAGATGAGCGGTCTGGGCAAGCAGATGAGCGAGCATGGCAAGGCGATGGGCGAACTGGGCAGCAAGATGGGCGCCCATGGCGCAGCGCAGGCGAATGGCGGTACGCGCGATGCGCAGCAGCTGCAAACGCTGGGCCGCCAGCAGCAGGAACTGGGCCGCAAGATGGGCGAGGCGGCGCGCCGCCAGGCGCAAGCGGGCACGGAGACAGCGCGTCGTGCGGCAGGGCGCGAGGTGGAGCGCCTGCAGCAGCAGATGGAGGATGCGCAGGATGCCATGGAAGAGGTCAACGATCGCATTGCCACCAAGCAAGAGGTCGAAGCGGACAAGGTGGATGCGCTGTCGCGTCAGATGGATCAGCGCGGCAAGCCGATGGAAACCCTGGGCAAACAAATGGAAGCGCTGGGACGCCAGCAGGAAAAGGCATCGAAAGCAGCCGACAAGACCACGCGCCAGGTGATTGCCCAGGCGTTCAGCGAAGGCAAGGCCAGGCCGGTGCGCTAGGCAAGATTCCAGGCGGCGGCCACGGCGCGGTATTGCGCCGGCAACCGCTCCCTGGCCTCGTCCACGCTGGCATGCACGGCATCCTGCCGCGTTTCCCAGTGTACATCGCAGCTGAAGCGATAAACACGCGCCTCGTCTGCGTAGCGGCACACGGCCAGGCCGTGGATGGCGATGGGGGCGGCGCCATGCTCATCGGTGACGTGGCCGAACGGCAAGTCGGACCAGGCCCAGGCCAGTACGCGGGCGCCGTCGAGGTGAGTGGGGGGTGTCATGGGATACAGGCCGCTGTGTCGGGACGCCGATTGTAGCGCGCACATGGAAAACTGGCGCGACCGCTGGACAAATGCACAGTATTTTTAGCCATGCCGGTATAATCACGGCATGCAAAATCTTCTTCACAACCTCAATCCCGAACAATTGGCTGCCGTCACCTTGCCGGCCCAGCATGCGCTGATCCTGGCTGGCGCCGGTTCGGGCAAGACCCGCGTGCTGACCACCCGCATCGCGTGGCTGATCCAGACCCAGCAGGTATCGCCGCCCGGCATCCTGGCCGTGACCTTTACCAACAAGGCCGCCAAGGAAATGCTCACGCGCCTGTCGGCCATGCTGCCGATCAACACACGCGGCATGTGGATCGGCACCTTCCACGGCCTGTGCAACCGCTTGCTGCGCACGCACTACCGCGACGCCGCCTTGCCGCAGACCTTCCAGATCCTCGATTCGCAGGATCAGTTGTCGGTGATCAAGCGCTTGTTGAAGGCGAACAATATCGATGATGAAAAATTCCCGCCGAAGACGGTGATGTATTTCATCAACAACGCCAAGGACCAGGGCTTGCGCGCCACGGACGTGGAAGCGTACGACGCGCACGAGCGCAAGATGGTCGAGCTGTACCAGCTGTACGACGACCAGTGCCAGCGCGAAGGCGTGGTCGATTTTGCCGAATTGCTGCTGCGCACGTACGAATTGCTTAGCCGCAATCAACCGCTGCGTGAACATTACCAGGCGCGTTTCCGCCACATCCTCGTGGACGAGTTCCAGGATACGAATAACCTGCAATACAACTGGCTCAAGTTGCTGGCCGGCCACGGCAGCCGCGATGGCGGCGCCCTGTTTGCCGTGGGCGACGATGACCAGAGCATTTACGCGTTTCGCGGCGCGAATGTCGGCAACATGAGCGCCTTCGAGCACGAGTTCCAGGTCAAGAACTTGATCAAGCTGGAGCAGAACTATCGCTCGCACGGTCACATTCTCGACAGCGCTAACGTGTTGATTGCGAACAATAGCAAGCGCCTGGGCAAGAATCTGCGCACGGACGCGGGCCATGGCGAGCAGGTGCGCGTGTATGAAGCCAGTTCCGACTTGCAGGAAGCGCAGTGGATCATCGAAGAGGCGAAAAGCCTGATCGCCGATGGCGCCTCGCGCAGCGAAATCGCCATTTTGTACCGCTCGAACGCGCAGTCGCGCGTGATCGAACATGCGCTGTTTTCAGCCAGCATTCCGTACCACGTGTATGGCGGCCAGCGCTACTTCCAGCGCGCCGAGGTCAAGCACGCGATTGCCTATTTGCAATTGATGGACAATCCGCACAACGATTCGGCCTTCCTGCGCGTGGTCAATTTCCCTACGCGCGGCATCGGCATGCGTTCGATCGAGCAATTGCAGGCCGCTTCCGAGCAATATGGCATTTCGCTGTACGCATCCGTGCCGTATGTGGCCGGCAAGGCGGGCAGCGTGCTGGCCGGTTTCGTGAAACTGATCGAGGGCGTGCGTTTCGAAACGCAGCAGCTATCCTTGCCCGAAATGGTGCGCGTGGTACTGGAAGCGAGTACCTTGCTGCAGCATTATCAGAATGAAAAGGAAGGCGCCGACCGCATCGAGAATCTGGAGCAAATGGTCAGCGCGGCCAGCCAGTTCGCTTCCGAAGAAGGTTACGGCCAGGCAGCACCGGCGCACCTGGGGCCTGCCGCCCAGGCGCAGTCGGGCGCGCCCGTCGTCAACCAGGATGGCATCGAGATTCTGGACGCCGACGCGCCGTTGCCGGCCGTGATGTCGCCCCTCTCGGCCTTCCTCTCGCACGCGTCGCTGGAAGCGGGCGATAACCAGGCGCAGGCGGGCCAGGATGCCTTGCAGATGATGACGGTGCACTCGGCCAAGGGCCTGGAATTCGACAACGTCTTCATTACGGGGCTGGAAGAGGGCCTGTTCCCGCACGAAAGCAGTTCGAAGGAAGACAATGGCGTGGAAGAGGAACGCCGGCTGATGTATGTGGCGATCACACGCGCGCGCAAGCGGCTATATATGAGCTTCTCGCAGACGCGCATGCTGCATGGCCAGACGCGCTACAACATGAAGTCGCGCTTCTTCGACGAATTGCCGGAAGAATCGTTGAAATGGCTGTCGCCGAAGGTGCAGGCGAACTGGTTCGGCAACCGCAAGTCGGCCTGGGACGAGGCGCCCCGCGTGGCCAGCCTGGGTTCGGACAATGCGATTGCGCAAAAGATCGCACAAACAGCCACGGGCGGCGGCTGGCGCATCGGTGAATCGGTGGCGCACGCCAAGTTCGGCGAAGGCGTGATCGTCAACATCGAAGGCGGCGGTGGCAATGCGCGCGCGCAGATCAACTTCGGCCAGCATGGCATGAAGGTGCTGGACCTGGGCATCGCGAAACTGGAACGGCTGGGACGCTAAATGCCGGGGTCAGACCCCCGGCCATGTTAACGCCAAGCTTTGCGTTAGCGGTGTTGAGGGTCTGACCCCAGCTTTAATTTTTGTCCAGCGACACCGTCTTGCTCTCATCGACGGGCAGGCCGAAGATCTGGCGGTAGGCGGCGTAGAACGAGCAATGCATGATGATGGTGAGTATCATCGACAGCGGCATCATCAGCTGCATCATCAGCGGCGTGCGGCCAAAGATGACGGCCAGCAACTGGCTGGTGACAACGCTGATGGCAAACCAGGTGGCGGCGAAGACGATGAAGGCCGACAGCGAACGCCAGACGGCGAAAAAGCTGAAGAACAGCGATTTGCCCAGCCCGGTTTGTTTCCAGTAAATCAGCGGTGCGGCAAAGCAGAAGGCCATGGCGGCCGGCACGTACAGCATGATGGCCAGCAGGATGCCCAGGCCCAGGCGCGATTCGGGGATGGCGGTGCGCGCCGCCTCTTCCGTCAGTTGTCCCGTGACCAGTTGCCACAGCAAGCCATCGTCCACCAGAGTCGAGGCGCCGATGGCAACGATGGCCATCAGGATGTACAGCAAGCCCAGTCCGAACAGGGAAGGAAAGGCCGGCTTGCGGAAGCCCGAGATCAGCAGGCTGGGCAGGACGCGCTTGCCCTGGTCGATATTCAGGCAGCCTTGCACGAAGGCCACGGAAAACACGGGGACGAGGATGACGGGCAGCAACTGGCCGAGCAGGGGCACGATGCTGACGGCCAGCATGCAGAACATATAGCCGAGAAACAGCATCGACATGCCGCCAGGTTGCTTGCGAAACAGGGCGAAGCCCTGTTTTACCCATTGCCAACCTGTACTTGCAGGTAATTTTTCCATGTTTAAAACAGTTCCGGTGCAGGTGTGGCGATACGTTCGCGCAGAATGCGTTCGAAATGCGCCGGATCGTGCGGGGTCAGCATTTCCGCTTCGCGCGGCTGGTAATAATCGTACAGGCGCGACAGCCAGAAGCGCAGCGCAGCGGCGCGCAGCATTGCTTGCCATGCCGTCTGTTCTTCGTGCGTGAACGGGCGCACGGCCCGGTAAGCGTCGAGCAGGGCGCGCACGCGCACCGTGTCGAGCACGCCCGTGGCGAGGTCCACGCACCAGTCGTTGACGGTGACGGCCACATCGAACAGCCAGGTGTCGCAGCCGGCAAAGTAAAAGTCGAAAAAGCCCGTCAGTTGCTCACCGTCAAACATGACATTGTTGCGGAACAAGTCGGCATGCACGGGACCGCGCGGGATGGCTTTATAGGTATCGCAGGCAGCAAAGGCGTCCTGGAAATGGATTTCCGCGCGCAGCAGATGCGCCCTGGCATCATCGAGGTGGTGCAAGACCAGCGGCGTGGTGGCGTTCCACCACGCAAGGCCCCGCAGATTCGGCTGCTGCAAGGGGAAATCGCGCCCCGCCAGGTGCATCTTCGCCAGCATGGCGCCGACAGCTGCGCAATGCACGGCTTGTGGCGCCATTTGCGAGCTGCCGTCGAGTTTGCTGACGATGGCGGCCGGCTTGCCTTGCAAGGCCGTCACCAGTTCGCCGTCGGCATTGGCGATCGGCGCGGGCACCAGCACGCCCCGGTCCGCCAAATGACGCATCAGTTGCAGATAAAACGGCAATTGCTCGAAGCTGAGATTCTCAAAGATCGTCAGCACATACTCGCCGCGCTCCGTGCTCAGGAAGAAATTGCTGTTTTCGATGCCGGACGCGATGCCTTTGAGCGCCAGAGGTTTGCCGAGTGGAAACTGCGTGATCCACTGGCCGATATCGTCCAGGTGTAGCGCGGTAAAAACTGCCATGGGAAAGAGGGGAATGGTCTAAAAGGTCAAAAAAAGCCGGCTGCCCCGCAGGTGGCCGGGGCAGGGCAGAAGAGAGTGGCTGCTTACTTCGCTGCTGCAGGCGGTGCTGGGGCGTCCGCTGCCTCTTCATCGCGTTGTTTCTGTTTTTTCTTGCCCAGGTCGAATTCCAGTACTTTCCATTGCGGGCCGCGCAGGGCGTTGCCGTTGGCCTGGTCGGCGCCGGCGGCCGGTTTCATGTAATAGGTGCTGCCGCCCGTGGTGACTTTCACTTCGCTGGTGACGCCCGCTTCGCGTTTCTCGGTAATCTGCTGCTTGGCGGCAGCCGGTGTCACGGTGATGGGTGCTTCGCCCATTTCCTCGATACGTTCGAGCTGTGGCGGCGCTTCGCTCGGTTTGGCCGGCGTTTGGGCACTGGCAAAGGCCGAACATGCCAGCAGGGGCAGGGCGAGGAATGTCCAGAGTGTCGATGTACGCATCATGATGGGTTCGCTTCCATGTGTGGGACTGCAGCGCATGCAGTGGTGTAATGCCGTCAATTTATCTATAGGGCATTGTAACAAACTGGTAGGCAATGCTGCTTAACACGGCTGATTAAATGCGCGGAAATAGGCGCTGGCCGCCGGCCAGGCGGCCAGGCGGGGTACCCGCCGTGTCAAACTGCGCAAAAAACGCGGGCCGCGTCTCCGGTGGCCCGACCCTAAACTCTGCGATAATTGGGCGATATTTCACCCGTCTGCCGCTGTTTCCCCGGCTGGCGCGGCTCACCTTATTTTATTGGCATTATGCAAAACACCCTGCTGTTAGTCGACGGTTCCAGTTACCTTTATCGTGCCTTCCATGCGCTGCCCGACTTGCGCAGCCCGGACGGCTATCCCACGGGCGCCATGCACGGCATGGTCAATATGCTGCGTCGCCTGCGCGCCGATTACCCGGCTGCCTACATCGCCTGCGTGTTCGATGCGAAGGGTAAAACTTTCCGCGACGATATGTATCCCGAATACAAGGCCACGCGCGCCTCGATGCCGGACGACCTGCGCCTGCAGATCGAACCGATCCACGAAGCCGTGCGCGCCATGGGCTGGCCGATCTTGATGGTCGACGGCGTGGAAGCCGATGACGTGATTGGGACTTTGGCCGTGCAGGCGGCTGCCGCTGGCATGAACGTGGTGGTGTCGACGGGCGACAAGGACCTGGCGCAGCTGGTCAACAGCCAGGTGACCCTGATCAATACCATGAGCAATGAAAAGCTCGACGAAGCGGCCGTGCTGGCCAAGTTCGGCGTGCCGCCGAACCGCATCATCGATTATCTGTCGCTGATCGGCGATACCGTCGACAACGTGCCGGGCGTGTCGAAATGCGGTCCGAAAACGGCTGTCAAATGGCTGACCTTGTACGACAGCCTGGAAGGCGTGATGGAAAACGCGGCCAAGGTGGGCGGCGCCGTGGGTGAGCACCTGCGCACGGCCCTGCCATGGCTGCCGCAGGCGCGCGCCTTGATCACCGTCAAGACCGATTGCGATCTGTCCGGCCACATGACGACGATCGCCGACTCGCTGGTGGCGAAACACGAAGACAAGGAAGCGCTGCTGGCCTTCTTCAACCGCTACGGCTTCAAGGCGCTGCTGCGCGAACTGGGCGCGGCGCCACCGCCGATGTCGCCAGTCGGCGCACCGGTAGCCACGACGAATACCACGGGCGACATGTTTGCCGATGCCACACCAAAGGTGGAAGCCGTGTATGAAACCGTGCTGACGGACGAGCAGCTGGATAAATGGCTGGCCCTGATCGACGCGGCGCCCCTGACGGCCGTCGACACGGAAACCACCTCGCTGGAACCGATGACGGCGCAAATGGTCGGCATTTCCCTGTCCGTGGCCGAGCACGCCGCTTGCTACATCCCGCTGGCGCACGACTACGCGGGCGCGCCCGAGCAATTAACGCGCGAACATGTGCTGGCCAAATTGCGTCCGTGGCTGGAAGACGCCAAGAAGCCCAAGCTGGGCCAGAACCTGAAATATGACAGCCACATCTTCGCCAACCATGGCGTGATTCTGCGCGGTATCGCCCACGATACCCTGCTCGAATCGTATGTGTTCGAATCGCACAAGAAACACGACATGGACAGCCTGGCCCTGCGCCACCTGAACTACACGACGATCCCGTTCGAGGAGGTGTGTGGCAAGGGCGCCAAGCAGATCACCTTCAACCAGGTGGAAGTGGAGCAGGCGGCGAAATATGCGGCCGAGGATGCCGATGTGACCTTGCGTTTGCACAATGCCATGTGGGGTAACGTGGCGATCGATGAAAAGCTGACTTTTATCTATGAAAAGATCGAGATGCCGACGGCCGTGGTCTTGCAAAAGATTGAGCGCAACGGCGTGCTGATCGATGACGAGTTGCTCAACATCCAGTCGGCCGAGCTGGCCGTGAAAATCCTCGAACTGGAAAAGAAGGCGTATGAACTGGCCGAGCAGCCGTTTAATCTGGGTTCGCCCAAGCAGATCGGTGAAATCTTCTTTGAGAAGCTGAAACTGCCGGTGGTCAAGAAGACCCCGACGGGCGCGCCGTCGACCGATGAAGAAGTCTTGCAAAAGCTGGCCGAGGATTATCCGCTGCCCAAAGTGCTGCTGGAATACCGCGGCATGGCCAAGCTGAAGTCGACGTACACGGACAAATTGCCGAAGATGATCAACGTCACCACGGGCAGGGTGCACACGAACTATGCGCAAGCCGTGGCCGTGACGGGGCGCCTGGCGTCGAACGACCCGAACTTGCAGAATATCCCCATCCGCAGCGCGGAAGGCCGCCGCATCCGCGAAGCCTTCATTGCGCCACCGGGCAGTCAGATCGTCTCGGCCGACTATTCGCAAATCGAATTGCGCATCATGGCGCATATTTCGGGTGATGAAGCCATGCTGCGCGCGTTTGCCGACGGCATCGACATTCACCGCGCCACGGCGGCCGAGATCTTTGGCGTGCCGGCCGCGGAAGTGCAGAGCGAACAGCGCCGCTACGCCAAAGTCATCAACTTCGGTCTGATCTACGGCATGAGCGCGTTTGGCCTGGCCGGTAACCTGGGCGTGGACCGCACGGCCGCGCAAAGCTATATCGACCGTTACTTCGCGCGTTTTTCCGGCGTGAAACAGTACATGGAAGACACGCGCCAGCAAGCCAAGGCGCGCGGCTACGTGGAAACCGTGTTCGGCCGCCGTTTGTGGTTGCCTGAAATTAATTCACCGAACGGTCCGCGCCGTCAGGGCGCTGAACGGGCGGCGATTAACGCACCCATGCAAGGCACGGCAGCCGACTTGATCAAGCTGGCCATGATCGCCGTGCAAGGCTGGCTGGAAACGGATGGCTTGCAGACGAAGATGATCATGCAGGTGCACGATGAACTGGTGCTGGAAGTGCCGGATGCCGAGCTCGAATTGGTCAAGCGCAAGCTGCCGGAATTGATGGCCGGCGTTGCCGCGCTGAAAGTACCGCTGACGGCCGAAGTAGGGGTTGGAAAAAACTGGGACGAAGCGCACTAAATTTAAACGCAGCATTTTCAGGAGAGACGCATGAGCGACATGATCACCGATTGTGAAAGTTTGCTGGGCCAGAGCAGCTTGTCCGGGCCGGATGGCCGGCGTGGTTTCCTGAAGGTGGCGCTGGGGACGGGCTTTGCCGTGGCCGTGTTGCCCGTGGCGGCGCAAAACGTCATCAAGACCGATTCCGCCGGGCTCGTCGCGGCCAGCATGTCGGTGATGGTCGATGGCCAGGCCGTGCCCGTGTATGCGGCCCAGCCGGAAGGCAAGACGGGCTTGCCCGTGATCCTGGTCATTTCGGAAATCTTTGGCGTGCATGAACATATCGCCGACATGGCGCGCCGCTTCGCCAAGCAGGGTTATCTGGCATTGGCGCCCGATTTGTTCGTGCGCCAGGGCGATCCTACCAAGGTGGCCAGCATCGCGGAATTGATGAAAGGCATCATCGCCAAGACGCCGGACGCGCAAGTGATGGCGGACCTCGATGCTGTTGTTGCGTGGGCGAAGCAGAATGGCGGCGACACTAGCCGCCTGGGCATCACGGGCTTTTGCTGGGGCGGCCGCATCACCTGGCTGTACGCGGCGCACAATCCGGCCGTCAAGGCGGGCGTGGCCTGGTATGGCCGCCTGGTGGGCGAAGCGACTCCCTTGCAGCCGAGCAACCCCATCGATATCGCCGCCAGCTTGAAAGTCCCCGTGCTGGGCTTGTATGGCGGCAAGGATACGGGCATCACGCAGGAATCGATCGCCAGGATGAAGGACGCGCTGGCCAAGGGCGGCAACAAGTCGGAATTCGTCGTCTACCCCGATGCAGGCCACGCCTTCAACGCTGATTACCGCCCCAGTTATGTGGCCGCCGATGCGAAAGACGGCTATGCGCGCTGTCTGGCCTGGTTCAAGACACACGGCGTGGCGTGACGTCGCAACAGCAAAATACCTAAATTTTCCAGAAGTTGAACCGAAAGGCGTACCGGGCTGTAAAATGCCCGGTGCGCGTCAATGCAGTACAATTGCATCTTCATCGCGCTACGCTGCCGCCAGACGCGCAAAAAAATTAAATAATAGATAACAACGCATTCATCAGGCCAGACGCCAGCATCGCGGCGCCAGTGACCCGGCGCCATTTTGAGGTAAAAAAATCATCGATCCCGTCCTTATATCCATTTTGCTCGCGACTACGCTCGCGGGCGTGTTGAGCATTACTGCGGCGGCGATCTTTTCGTTTGCATTCCTGTCCAAGGTGGTCGAGCGCATGGTCAGCTTGTCCGTCGGCATCATGTTGTCGACGTCGCTGCTGCATGCCTTGCCCGAAGCGTTCGAGTCGCAGGCCGATCCGCGCAGCTTGTTCGCGACCTTGCTGGCGGGCTTGCTGGCCTTTTTCATGCTGGAAAAATTCGCCATCCTGCGCCATTCGCACCACCATGAAGGCGATGGCCACCACCATGCGCACGGCCACGACAAGCACGAGGCGGGCAAGGCTGGCTGGATGATCCTGGTCGGCGACGGCATGCACAACTTTACGGACGGCATTTTGATCGCCGCCGCCTTCCTGGCCGACCCGAAGCTGGGCCTGGTGACGGGCCTGGCCATCATCGCGCATGAAATCCCGCAGGAAATCGGCGACTTCATCGTGCTGCTCAATGCGGGCTTCTCGCGCCTGCGCGCCTACATCTTCAATCTGCTGTGCAGCCTGATGGCGGTAGCCGGTGGCTTGCTTGGCTATTTCACCCTGGACCGCGCCAGCAACCTGATTCCTTACGTGCTCGTGTTCGCTTCGTCCGGCTTCATCTATATCGCCTTGAGCGACCTGATGCCGCAGATGCAGCGCCGCGCCACCTTGCGCGAAACCATTCCGCAAGTGCTGTTGATCGCGCTGGGCGTGTGCATCGTGCTGTTCCTGACGCATAAGCGCCACGGCGGTTGATGCGCGGCGCTGCCGGGTGTAGTATTGCCTTTCTGACTAACTTGCACAGAAAGGAGGAAAATATAATGGAAGAAAACTTGTTGCTCGCCTTGTGGCGCGCACGCTCTTTAAGCGCATTTGCCAGCTCTTGCCCACGTTCTATCGCGCTGCGATAACCTGGCCAGAGCAAAGTTACCCTCCTGGACTAGTCCTTTCCTGGTACTCCGTTGTCGTTAGCGCTCCTGTTAACGCGGATGCTTGCATCCCGAACAAAGACAAGAGCCATGACTACCCTTATCTCTACCCAAGCTTTACAGCTGGATACCCACGACGGTTTCCTGTCCCATGAACTCGCCTTTACCTTGCGCCAGGGCGACCGCATCGGCCTGATCGGCCACAATGGTTGCGGCAAATCCACCTTGCTGGGCTTGCTCAGCGGCACGCGCGAAGCCACGTCCGGCACCATCCATGTCGCCCGTGCCTGCCGCTTGCAGCACGTGGAGCAGCACTTGCCGGCAGAACTTGCCAGCCTGAGCCTGTACGACGCCTTGCTGGCGCCCGTGCTGGAGCAGCCCGAGCTGCATTGGCGGGTCGACAGCCTGTTGGCCGAACTGGGCTTTGACCTTGAAACGGCGCAAGTGCCCGTGCATTCCTTGTCCGGCGGCCAGCACACGCGTCTGCTGCTGGGGCGCGCGCTGCTGCAGGAGCCGAACGTGCTGCTGCTGGACGAACCGAGCAATCACCTGGATTTGCCATCGCTGCTATGGCTGGAGCAATTCCTGTTGAGCTGGTGCGGCGCCTTCATTCTCGTCTCGCACGACCAGCGCCTGCTCGACAACGTGGCCACGCGCAGCTGGATATTGCGCGATAGCCGGCTGTACGATTTCGACTTGCCGTGCGGCCCCGCGCTGGCGGCGCTGGCCGAAGCCGATCTTGCCGCTGCCGCCCGCCATGCGGCCGAGCAGAAGGAAATCGACCGCCTGTCGGCCAGCAGTGCCCGCCTGGCCCTGTGGGGCCGCACCTATGACAATGAAGACCTGGCGCGCAAGGCCAAGACCATGCAGCGGCGCATCGACAAGTTGAAGGATGCGCAATCGTTCGTCAGCGATGGCGCGCCCTGGCGCTTGTGTTTGCGCGGCAAGGCGCTGGCGGCCGACCAGTTGCTGGCGCTGGACGAACTCGATGTGCGCGCCGTGCCGGCCTCTCCCGTGCTGTTCCAGGTCGGCCAACTGTGGCTGAAACCGGGCGACCGCATCGCCTTGCTGGGCGCCAACGGCAGCGGCAAGTCATCCTTGCTGCGCCTGTGCTGGCAAGCGGTACAGGCACAGGAGGAACGGGCGGACTTGCGCTACCACAAGGCGGCCAACATCGGTTATTACGACCAGTCGCTCAGGCAACTGGCCGATACGGCCGACCTGTCCGACGCCCTGTACCCGTTTGCCGTGCAAAACGAGGCGGCGCGCAGCCAGGTGGCGCGCAGGCAGGCCTTGATTGCGGCCGGTTTTCCGTATGCGCGCCATGGTCAGACGGTGGCCACCCTGAGCGGCGGCGAGCGGGCGCGCCTGTTGTTTCTGGGACTGTCCCTGGCCAGCTACCATTTGCTGCTGCTCGATGAACCAAGCAACCATCTGGACATGCAGGGCAAGGCGGAACTGGGGCAAGCGCTGCTCGGCTTTGCGGGCGGCTGCTTATTGGTGTCGCACGAACGCGACTTGATCGAGACGGCATGCAATCGCTTTTGGGTGGTGGCCGATGGCCATCTGGAAGAGTGGCCCGATGCCGCCAGCGCGTATGCCCGCCTGAGCGCGGAAGATGGGCAGGCGTTGACACCTGCTGCGCGCGTGGAGAATGCGTCTGCGGTACTGACGGACATCGACGTGCAGCTGGAGCGTTTGTGCGAACTCGAGCAATTGCTGGCCGAGGACCAGGCCCGCAAGCCGCGCCACCAGAAGCCGTCCAGCCAGCGGACGTGGCAGGCGGAAATGGAACGCTTGAATCAAGCGCTGGGGATAAGCTCGTAGTTATCCACCGGACATGAAAAGCGGACCGTGTCCGCTTTTTTTAGTTCCCCGTCGCCACCGGCCGCGCCGGATCGGCGCACCATTCGCTCCACGAGCCCGGGTACAGAGCCGCGCCAGGCAAGCCGGCCACTTCCAGTGCCAGTAAATTGTGGCAAGCCGTCACGCCGGAGCCGCACTGCAGGATAGTAGATTCAGCCGTGCTGATCAGGCCCGCGAATTCCTGCTCCAGTTCTTTAGCGGATTTGAAGCGGCCGTCCGCCTGCAAGTTATCCTTGAAGAAACGGTTCTTCGCGCCGGGGATATGGCCGCCCACTGGGTCGATGGTTTCGTTTTCGCCGCGATAGCGGTCGGGTGCGCGCGCGTCGAGGACGCTCAAGGCCTGGGTTTCCAGGTTGGCGACGAGGTCCTGCACGCTGACCGTGCGCGTCAGGCTGGCTTTTTCCGTGAGCGTGCCCGCTGCGCGGGGCGCCACGGGCGTGACCAGCGGCAAGCCTTGCGCCTGCCAGGCGGCCAGGCCGCCGTCCAGCACGGCGACGGCCGGATGGCCGACCCAGCGCAGCAGCCACCACAAACGGGCGGCGAACATGCCGCCCTGGCCGTCATAGGCGATGACTTGCGTGTCGTCGTTGATGCCCCAGCCGCGCAAGGTGGTCAGCAGGGCGTTACGGTCCGGCAAGGGATGCCGTCCCGTAAAGTCCGCGCCGCGCGCCGTCTTCGGGCCGGACAGGGCCGTGTCGATATCGGCAAACTGCGCATTCTGGATGTGGCCGGCGGCGAACGCATCGCTGCCGGCAGTGGGGTTGAGCAAGTCGTGGCGGCAATCGAGGATGACCCAGTTGCTGTCATTCAGGTGGCTGGCCAGTTCGTTGGCCTGGATCAAGGTGGTGTACATCAGGAACGCTCCTTTACACTTCGCTGGCGATGGGATCCGTGCGCGCGATGGCGGCGCCACGGGCCGTGTTGCGGGTATTGTAATAGGTTGCCGCGATACCGGAGGCGAGGATGATGCCGATGCCGGCCCAGCCATGCCAGTCGAACAGGTCGCCAAAGATCACCACGCCCCAGAAGCTGGAAAAGACGATTCCCGTGTATTGTAAATTAGCAACCACGAGAGTTTTGCCCAGGCGATAGGCGCGCGTCATGGCCATCTGCGCCATGGTGGCGCACAGGCCGATGGCGGCCAGCAAGCCGATGCCGTAGGCGCTCGTGTGCGCGTGCCAGACGACGGGGCCGCCGCCGGCGCTGGCCACATGGCCGATCACGCCGGCGAGGAAGTTGACGACCGAGAAATAAAACACGACCCGGTATTCGGGTTCGCCCAGCAAGCCCAGCTTGCGCACCTGCAAGTAGGCGAGGGCCGACAGCATGCCGGAAATCAAGGCCGTGACGGCGCCGCCCAACTGGTCCGTCTCGAACACGGGTTGCAGCAGCAGCGTCACGCCGACAAAGCTCATGGCAATGGCCGCCACCAGCGGCCACTCGACCTGTTTCATGCCTTTCCACCAGCCACCGGCCAGCAGGATCACGGCGATCCAGATGGGCGCCATGTAATTCAGGGTCATGGCGGTCGCCAGCGGCAAGATAGCAATGGCATAAAACCACAGCCACAGGGCGATCACGCCCACCACGCCGCGCCACAGATGCTGGCCCGGCATCGTCGTTTTAAAGCTGCCGCCCTGGTACAAAATCGTGCAGCTCATGACGGTCATGCCGATGATGCCGCGGTACATGACGATTTCGGAGGTCGAATACAAGTCCGACGCCAGTTTCACGCACACGCCCATGATGGCGAACATGAAACTGGCGAACAACATCCATAGCGATTGCATAAGTAATCCTGACGACGAAAATGAAAAAGGCCGCGCAATGCGGCCCTTGAGGGAATTACAGTTCGATATTATTGCGGTACCACTCGTGGAAGTGCTGCATGCCGTCTTCCATGGGCGATTGGTAAGGCCCCACTTCGTTTTCGCCACGCGCCATCAGGACTTTGCGGCCGGCATCCATGCGCTGGGCGATTTCATCGTCCTCGACGCAGGTTTCCATGTAGGCAGCCCGTTCCGCTTCGACGAAGTCGCGTTCGAATAACACGATTTCCTCGGGGTAATAGAACTCCACCACATTGCGCGTCTTTTGCGGGCCATCGGGCCACAGGGTAGAGACGATCAGCACGTGCGGATACCATTCGACCATGATGTTCGGATACAGGGTCAGCCAGATGGCGCCGTACGGTGGTGCTTCGCCGCCACGGAATTGCAGCACCTGCTCCTGCCATTTTTTATACGCAGGCGTACCGGCCTGCTGCAGGCCGCGGTGCACACCCACCGTTTGCACGCTGTAATCCTTGCCGAATTCCCAGCGCAGGTCGTCGCAGCTGACAAAGCTGCCCAGGCCCGGGTGGAACGGTTCCACGTGATAATCCTCGAGGTAGACTTCGATGAAAGTCTTCCAGTTGTAGTCGCACTCGTGGATTTCCACGTGGTCGAACATATAGCCGGAAAAATCGAGGTCTTTCGAGACGGACAAATCTTTCAATTTTTCCATCACGTTGTAGCCGTTTTGCTCGAACAGCAAGCCATTCCAGCTTTGCAACGGTGTTTTCGACAGGTTCAGGCACGGCGTCTCGGGAAAATGCGGCGCGCCGATCAATTCACCCTTGAGGTCGTAGGTCCAGCGGTGCAGCGGGCAGACGATATGGTTCGCATTGCCGCGGCCATTGAACATCAGCGCCTGCCGGTGGCGGCACACGTTGGACAGCACTTCGATGCCATTGGCGTTGCGCACGAGCATGCGCCCTTCGTTCTCAGACGCCAGGGTCGCAAAATCGCCGGTTTCCGGCACCATCAGCGCATGCCCGACATAGCGCGGGCCGGCTTGGAACAATTGCTGCATTTCACGCTGCAACAGCGTTTCGTCAAAATAGACGTGGACCGGAAGTTGCGCGTTTGAGCGCGCCAGCTTGGCGTGAGTAGCCAGATCGGACATCCCAACCCCCCATAAATGTACAACGGTCAGCAGTGCCCCAGGCCTATCCCTGGGCAACCGCTACAGAGAGAAAGAATCCGCAAAGACCTGAATTCAAATTTGTTGAAACGGTATTTCGGACAGAACCGGCGATTATAGCGCGTATCGGCCTCGGCATTGCCAAACCCTCCCGGTAAATACGCTATTAATGAGAAACATTGTCATTTACCGTGCAATTTCCGGCCGATGGGGGCGATTGCGCTAGAATTCACTGCCAAGCTGGTAACGTCTTCCCCGTTGAGCACGCCGATTGCGCTTTAGTTTTCACTTAATAGTGTGGTTTGTTCTAAAATAACGCTTCTATGCTGGCCGGGAGTCCCCGGCGTCTCCCTACATACCCCACGTGCCACGAAGAGATCTGAGTCTATGTCGAAGAAATTAACTGCCGCTGCCGCAGCGCCGGCCTCGTTTGAAGAGGCAATGGCGGAACTGGCGCAGCTGGTAACGCAAATGGAAGCGGGCCAGTTGCCGCTGGAAGCATCGGTCGCGGCGTACCAGCGCGGCTCGGAACTGGTCAAGTATTGCGCCACCCAGCTCGACAGTGTCGAAGCGCAGGTGAAAGTACTCGAAGGCGACATGTTGAAACCGTTCGTGGATGCCGGCGAGGCCGCCCTATGACGGCCAGCATGCAGCAAGACGGCGTGACCTTCGGCGACTGGATGCAATCGACCCAGTCCGGCGTGGAAGGCTGGCTCGACCAGTTTTTACCTTCGGCAGACGCGGTGCCGCACAAGCTGCACGCGGCCATGCGCTACGCGTTGCTGGGCGGCGGCAAGCGCGTGCGCCCGCTGCTGGTGATGGCAGCCGGCGAACTGTTTGATGCCGATCAAGATACCCTGGCGCGTGCCGCGTGCGCGCTGGAAATGATTCACGTGTATTCGCTCGTGCATGACGACATGCCGTGCATGGATGACGATGCCTTGCGCCGTGGCAAGCCCACCGTGCACATCGCCTACGATGAAGCGACGGCCCTGCTGGTGGGCGACGCGCTGCAATCGCAGGCGTTCATGCTGTTGGCCGACGGCGCGGCGATTCCGCCCGCGCGGCAAATGGCGATGCTCAAGCTGCTGGCGCACGCGTCTGGCTCGTTTGGCATGTGCGGCGGCCAGGCGATCGACCTCGACAGTGTCGGCCTGGCCTTGAGCCTGCCGCAGCTGGAACAGATGCATCAACTGAAAACGGGCGCCTTGCTGCGCGCGGCCGTGATCCTCGGTGCGCTGGCGGGCAAGGATTTGACGCCAGACGAGATGACGGCGCTGAACGCCTATGCGCGCGCCGTCGGCCTGGCGTTCCAGGTGGTCGACGACGTGCTCGACGCGACGGCCGATTCGGTCACTCTGGGCAAGACGGCAGGCAAGGATGCGGCGGCTAACAAGCCCACCTACGTATCGATACTGGGGCTGGAACCATCGAGAGCCCTGGCAGAACAATTGCGGTGCGACGCCCATGCGGCGCTGGCGCCATTCGGGGACAAGGCACGCCGCCTGCGCGAGCTGGCAGACCTGGTCGTGCAGCGGAAGGCATAAATGAAACTGTTAGAAACCATCAATGAACCAGCGCAAGTGCGCAAGCTGGCCCGCTCGCAACTGGTGCCGCTGGCCCAGGAACTGCGCAGTTTCCTGCTCGATTCCGTTTCCAAGACGGGTGGCCACCTGTCGTCCAACCTGGGCACGGTCGAGCTGACTGTCGCGCTGCACTACGTGTTCAACACGCCGCACGACCGCATCGTGTGGGACGTGGGCCACCAGACGTATACACACAAAATTTTGACGGGCCGGCGCGAGCGCATGCACACCTTGCGCCAGAAAGACGGCATTTCCGGCTTCCCGAAGCGCGACGAAAGCGAATACGACACGTTTGGCACGGCGCACTCTTCGACGTCGATCTCGGCCGCGCTGGGCATGGCGCAAGCCGCCAAGATCAAGGGCGACCCGCTGCATGCGATCGCCGTGATCGGCGACGGTTCGATGACGGCCGGCATGGCTTTCGAGGCGATGAACAATGCGGGCGTGCAGGAAGACGTCAACCTGCTGGTGATCTTGAACGACAACGATATGTCGATCTCGCCGCCCGTGGGCGCGCTGAACCGCCACCTGGCGCGGCTGATGTCGGGCCAGTTCTATGCGGCGGCGAAAAATGTCGGCAAGTCCGTCTTGCCCGGCCCCGTGCTGGAACTGGCGAAGCGCTTTGAAGAGCACGCCAAAGGCATGGTCGTGCCCGCCACCATGTTCGAGGAATTCGGTTTTAACTATATCGGCCCCATCGATGGTCACGACCTCGATTCGCTGATCCCGACCTTGCAAAATATCAAGCAATTGAAGGGCCCGCAATTCCTGCACGTGGTGACCAAGAAGGGCCAGGGCTACAAACTGGCCGAGGCGGAACCGATTCTTTACCACGGCACGGGCAAGTTCAACCCGGCCGAAGGCATCAAGCCAGCCACGGCGCCGGGCAAGATGACGTACACGGAAGTGTTCGGCAACTGGCTGTGCGACATGGCCGCGCACGACAAGCGCCTGGTGGGCATCACGCCGGCCATGCGCGAAGGCTCGGGCATGGTCAAGTTCGAACAGCAATTCCCCAACCGTTATTTTGACGTCGGCATTGCCGAGCAGCATTCCGTGACCTTCGGCGCGGGCCTGGCTTGCGAAGGTCTGAAACCCGTCGTGGCCATCTATTCCACCTTCCTGCAGCGCGCCTACGACCAGCTGATCCACGACGTGGCGCTGCAAAACCTGGACGTGACGTTCGCGCTGGACCGCGCCGGCCTGGTGGGCGCCGACGGCGCCACGCACGCTGGCAACTACGACATGGCGTTCCTGCGCTGCATCCCGAACATGGTCGTCATGGCCGCGTCCGATGAAAACGAATGCCGCCAAATGCTCACCACGGGCTACCACTACCCGGGCCCGGCCGCCATCCGCTATCCGCGCGGCGCTGGTGCCGGCGCGCCCATCGTGCCGGAACTGACCAGCATCGAGATCGGCAAGGGCGAGCTCAAGCGCCACGGCAAGCGCATCGCCATCCTGGCTTTCGGTTCCATGGTGGCACCTGGCGTGGCGGCCGGCGAGAAGCTCGACGCGACGGTGGCCAACATGCGCTTCGTCAAGCCGCTCGACGTGGCGCTGGTGAAACAGCTTGCCGCTGAGCATGATTACCTGGTGACGGTGGAAGAGGGCTGCATCATGGGCGGCGCCGGTTCGGCCGTGGCCGAGGCCCTGGCAGCCGAAGGCATTGTCAAGCCGATTCTGATGCTGGGCTTGCCGGACGTCTTCATCGACCATGGCGACCCTGTGCAACTGCTGAAAAGCGTGGGCCTCGATGCCACCGGCATCGCCGCGTCGATCGAGCAGCGCTTTGGCGGCAGCCAGCCGCGCCTGACCGCCGTCAGCTAAGTCGTTCACGCAAGACAGAAGCGGCACTGCGGTGCCGCTTTTTTTGCGCGCAGGAATTTTACGCTGCACTGCAACATTTTTCGCCCGGGAATGCTACGATGTCGCTTTGATACCTTCTCAAAGTCCACCTTGCATTTCAGGAAACTCCACCGCCGTTTGCGTGCACTGGCCGGCCGCTGGCTGACGGGCATGCACGCCTATACCGACAAGCTGGCGCAGCGCCGTCCCCTGTGGATGGTCACGCTGGCCATCGACGAAACGAATCTGTCCGAGGGGCTGCGGGCCGCCTGCGCCTCCAGCGCCATGTTGCTGCTGGGTCTGCTGTTCGACAACCCCGATTTTTCCTGGGCCGCCATCGGCGCCTTCTGGACCTGCCTGGCCGACGCGGCCGGCACGCGGCGCATGCGCTTCGTCTCGATGCTGGGCTTTGGCTTGCTGTCGACGGTCGCCGGCGGCCTGACGGCGCTGGCGGCCGGCCATGGCGTGGCGGCGGCGGCCATCGCCGTGCTGCTGTTTTCCTGGGCCGGCGCGCTGGCGCGCATCTGGGGCGCGGCCACGGGACAAGTGGCCATCCTGGCGGCCACGGCCTGCGTGGTGATGGTCACGCACCCGCTTGAGTCGATGACGCAGACGGCGCCTTTCCTGGGGCTGTACATGTTTGGCTGCCTGTTCGCCACCGTGCTCAGTTTTACCGTCTGGCGCATCCACCCGTTCGGCCCAAGCAGGCGCGTCATCCGCGCCGCGTATTCGCGCCTGGCCGGCATTGCGCGCGACAATGCGCGTTTCCTGGCGCAAGGCCCCGCGTTGCCGGACGCTGCCGCGCATGGCGCCAGCTACCGTTCGCAGGCGCGCGCCGCGCTGGAAGCTGCGCGCGTGGCGCTAGCCGCCGTGCCGCCCGCGCGCGCTGGCCGCAGCGCCCTGTACGACAACTTGCTGCTGGCGCTTAGCGACGCCGAGCGCATCTTCGCCTATCTGATCGCTGTCACGCATACGTGCGAGCGCGAGCAGCAGCGCCTGCGTCAGGACCCGCGCGCGCGGCGCAGCCTGGAAGTGATGGCCGTGCTGCTGCGCCGCCTGGGGCAGAGCGTACAGCGCCAGCCGGAAACGCCACCCCTGGCTCTGCAGCGCCGCCTGGCGGCGTGCGGACGGCGCCTGGAAGCGGCGCTGGGCGCCTTGCTGCCGCTGCGCCTGAACGTGGAATTCATGGAACTGGGCTTGCCGCGCGCGACGCAGTTGCCGTGGCGCGAAGCGGCTTTCCTGGCGCTGGGGCAGGCATGGCAAACGGCGAAAGTCAACGCCACGCCACAGTCGCTGAGCTGGCGCCACGCAGCGCGCGTGTCGCTGGCGACGACGGCCGGTTTCCTGCTGGTCGAGGCGCTACACATTCCGTTCGGCTACTGGGCCACCATGGCGACCTTGCTGATCTTGCAGCCATCCGTGTCGACCACCTGGCCGCGCGGTATCGAGCGCGTCGCGGGCAGCGTTCTGGGCGCCGTGCTGGCTGTGCTGATCGGCCTGGCCGTCCACACGCCGCTGGCAATCTCGCTGGTGGTGTTTCCTCTGATCGTCGCTACCATGGCCTTGCGCCGAGTCAGCTACAGCCTGCACGTGCTGTTCATGACGCCCGCCTTCGTGCTGGTGGCCGACTATGCGGCGCCGGCCAGCGAGATGGTGTATGCCGCCAGCCGTCTGGGCAACAATGTGCTCGGTTGCATGCTGGCCCTGCTGGCCACGTTTTTCCTGTGGCCGGACCGCGAGGCGGACGACCTCGATCAGCGCCTGGCGAAAGCCGTGTCGGCCAACCTGAAATACCTGCTGGCCGTGCTGGCGGCTGGCGGACGCTGGGATAGCGCCATCGCGCGCCTGCGCCGCGAGGCGGGCTTGGCCAGCAATAACGCGGAACAAGTGTTGCAACGCCTGCGCATCGAGCGCCGCCTGGACCGCAGCAGCGGCGTGGGCCTGGCGGCGCTGCGCACCTTGCCGCTGCTGCGCCGCGTGGCGGGCAGCACGGCGCGCATCAGTTTGAGTCCCCAGGCTGAGCCGGCGCCGCCCGAATTGCAACGCTGGATTGCCGAGGTCAGCGGGGAAATCGATACCTTGCTGCGCGGTGCGGCCGATGCCAGCACGCCTGGTCCGTGCGTTGCCCACAGCCTGACCCCGCTGCAAGCCGATGCCGTGGCCCAGGTGCAGTTGCTGCGCGGCTTGCTGCGCGAGCATGTTCAAGTCGAAGTTCAAGCGCAAGGGGTGCCGCAAAAATTGATGCAGGCCGCAGACTAGGGGCAGCCGTACGCTGTCCTGTGATGACTGCCATGACGCATTGTTCTCATTTAGCGCTGGCAGTATGGATATCGGGCAGGGCAGGGCAGCGTGGTGCGTGATGGGGCGGCGCTAAAGAATGCAGCGCTGGCGGCGTTAGCCGCGCGTGCGGTCATGCCGCCACAGCACGTCGCTGCCGCCGGCAAAGCGGTTCAGCACGCGCGACAGCACGAACAGCAAATCGGACAGGCGGTTCACGTACTGGCGCGGATGTGCGTGCAGGGTTTCCGCATTGGCCAGCGTGACGATGCTGCGCTCGGCGCGGCGGCACACGGTGCGACACACATGCGCCAGCGAGGCGGCGCGCGAACCGGCAGGCAAGATGAATTCACTCAGGGCCGGCAAGTCCGCATTGTATTTCGCCAGCAAATCATCAAGGCGCAGCACGTGCTCTTCCTTGATCAGCTGGTAGCCGGGGATACAGATTTCTCCACCCAGGTCGAACAGGTCGTGCTGGATGGCTACCAGCTCCTCGCGCAAGGCGTCGGGCATGGCTTCGCACAGCAGCAAGCCGATAGTGGAATTGAGTTCGTCCACATCGCCCATGGCGTGGATGCGCGCGCTGTCCTTGCTGGTGCGGCTGCCGTCGCCCAGGCCGGTGCTGCCATTGTCGCCCGTGCGCGTGGCGATTTTCGAAAGTCGGTTGCCCATGATGCGGATCCTGTCAAAGAAGAATGCGAGCAGCATACGACACTGTGCGCCGCCTGGCCGCAGATTTGGCTGCAAATCGGACAAAAAATGCGCTGCGTGCCACTTTTGTGCTTACAATCGTTGCACGCCCATGCCTTTTTGCCCCCATCTTATGCTCAATGCTGCCCCTGAATCCGGATTGACCGCCGCGCGCCAGCAAACCGTCGTCGCGGCCCTGCTGGCCGTGCTGCCGGCCCGCTGCGTGCTGTCCGACGCCGAAGATACGCGCCCGTATGAGTGCGACGGTCTGGCTGCCTACCGCCAGCTGCCGATGGTGGTCACCCTGCCAGACACGGAAGAACAGGTCATCGCCATCCTCGGCGTCTGCCGGGAACTGAAGGTGCCGATCGTGCCGCGCGGCGCCGGCACGGGCTTGTCGGGCGGCGCCTTGCCGATCGCCGACGGCGTGGTGCTGTCGACGGCACGCCTGAACCGCATCGTGCGCCTCGATGCCTACGCGCGCACGGCCGTGGTGCAGCCGGGCGTACGCAACCTGGCCATTTCCGAAGCGGCGGCGCCCTACGCCTTGTACTACGCGCCCGACCCGTCCTCGCAGATCGCCTGCAGCATCGGCGGCAACGTGGCGGAAAACTCGGGCGGCGTGCATTGCCTGAAATACGGCTTGACCGTGCACAATGTGCTGCGCGTGCGCGTTGTTACCATCGCTGGCGACGTGCTGGAACTGGGTGGCGAATGCCTGGACTCGCCCGGCCTCGACTTGCTGGCCGTCTTCATCGGCTCCGAAGGCATGCTGGGCATCGTCACGGAAGTGACGGTCAAGCTGATACCGAAACCTGCTACGGCGCGTGTCATCATGGCCTCGTTCGGCGACGTCGTCACGGGTGGCAATGCCGTGGCCAACGTGATCGCCGCCGGCATCATCCCGGCCGGCCTGGAAATGATGGACCAGACCTCCTCGCGCATGGTCGAACCGTTCGTCAAGGCCGGCTACGACACCGACGCGGCGGCCATTTTGCTGTGCGAGGCCGATGGCACGCACGAGGAGGTGGAAGAGGAAATCGCCCGCATGACGGCCGTGCTGGAAGGGGCGGGCGCCAGCGCCATCGCCGTCTCGCAGTCGGAAGCGGAGCGCATGAAGTTCTGGTCCGGCCGCAAGAACGCCTTTCCCGCGGCGGGACGCATCTCGCCCGACTACTACTGCATGGACGGCACCATCCCGCGAAAAAAACTGGCGGAAGTCCTGACGGGCATCGCCGGCATGGAAACGACGCATGGCTTGCGCTGCGCGAACGTGTTCCACGCGGGTGATGGCAATTTGCACCCGCTGATCCTGTTTGACGCCAACCAGCCCGGTGAATTCGAGCGCGCCGAAGCATTTGGCGCGGACATCCTGGCCCTGTGCGTGGCCGTGGGCGGCACCATCACGGGCGAACATGGCGTGGGCATGGAAAAGATCAATTCCATGTGCGTGCAATTTACGCGCGCCGAACTCGATGCCTTCTTCGCCGTCAAGCGCGCGTTTGATCCCCACACCTTGCTGAACCCGGACAAGGCGATACCCACCTTGAACCGCTGCGCCGAATTCGGCAAGATGCATGTGACGGCGGGACGCCTGCCGTTCGCCAACCTGCCCCGTTTTTAACCGCCGGAGACCCCCTTGCAAGCAATCGTGGAACAATTCAGGCAGACCATCCTGGCGGCCAGCGCGGCGGGCAAGCCCTTGCGCCTGCGCGGCGGCGGCACGAAAGACTGGTATGGCCAGCAGCTCGAAGGCGAGGTGCTCGACACGCGCGCGTATGCGGGCATCATCGACTATGAACCGACGGAACTGGTGATCACGGCCCGCTGCGGCACGCCGCTGGCGGACATCGAGGCGGCGCTGGCCGCGCGCAACCAGATGCTGGCCTTCGAGCCACCGCACTTCGGATCGAAAGCCACGGTGGGCGGCGTCGTCGCCAGTGCGCTGTCCGGGCCGCGCCGGGCCAGCGCGGGCGCGCTGCGTGATTTTGTGCTGGGCGCCGTGCTGATGGATGGTCATGGCGAATGCCTGGCGTTTGGCGGGCAGGTCATGAAGAACGTGGCCGGTTACGATGTCTCGCGCCTGCTGGCGGGTTCCATGGGCACTTTGGGCCTGATCCTGGAAGTGTCGCTGAAGGTGCTGCCCTTGCCGTTGCGCGAAGCGACGTTTCGCGTGGCGTGCGCGGAAATCGCGGCCTTGCGCCTGCTCAATGAATGGGCGGGCAAGCCGCTGCCGATCTCCGCCAGCTGCTGGCATGACGGCGTGCTGACGGTGCGCCTGTCCGGCGCCGAGGCAGCCGTGTCGGCGGCGCTGCGCACGCTGGGCGGCGAACTGCTGGCAGCCGATGACGCGGCCGCCTTCTGGCTGGCCGTGCGTGAGCAGACGCACGCTTTCTTTGCGGGCGCGGGTAGCCTGTGGCGCTTATCTCTGCCGCCGCACGCCACCGCCGTGATTTTAAAGGGGCGCCAGCTGATCGAGTGGGGCGGGGCACAGCGCTGGCTGAAGCTCGATGGCGACGCCGACGCCGACAGCGCCCGGCACATTCGCCAGGCGGTGGCTGCGCTTGGGGGCCACGCCACCCTGTTCCGCGGCGGCGACAAGGCCGTGGGCGTGTTCCACCCGCTGGCGCCGGCCGTGGCCACCATCCACCAGCGCCTGCGGCAGGCTTTCGACCCTGCCGGCATCTTCAACCCGCACAGAATGTATTGAGCGCGCATGCAAACCAATCTCGCTGATTTCATCAAGAATACGCCGGCAGGCGACGAAGCCGAAGCCATCCTGCGCGCCTGCGTGCACTGCGGCTTTTGCACGGCCACCTGTCCCACTTACCAGTTGCTGGGCGACGAACTCGATGGCCCGCGCGGACGCATTTACCTGATCAAGCAAGTGCTTGAAGGCGCACCCGTCACGGCCAAGACGCAGACGCACCTGGACCGCTGTCTGACCTGCCGCAACTGCGAGTCGACCTGTCCCTCGGGCGTGCAATACGGACGCCTGGTCGATATCGGCCGCAACGTCGTCGAGCAGCGCGTGCAGCGCCCCTTGCGCGAACGGGCCTGGCGTTTCGCCCTGAAGGAAGCCTTGCCGCGCCGCTGGCTGTTTACGCCCGTGTACAAGGCGGGACAGGCGCTGCGGCCCTTGCTGTCAAAAAGCTTGCAAGACAAGCTGCGCCCCGGCGCCGCTGCCGGTGTATGGCCTGCGCGCCAGCACGCGCGTACCATGCTGCTGCTCGACGGCTGCGTGCAGCCGGCCATGTCGCCGAACATCAACGCGGCCACGGCGCGCGTGCTCGATGCGCTGGGCGTGCAATTGATCGTGGCGCCGAAGGCCGGCTGCTGCGGCGCGCTGCGCCATCACCTGAACGACCAGGAAGCGGCGCTGGACGACATGCGCCGCAATATCGACGCATGGTGGCCGTATGTCGACAGCGCCGAAGCCATCGTCATGACGGCGTCCGGCTGCGGCGCCACGGTGAAGGAATATGGCCATCTGCTGGCACACGACGCCAACTATGCGGAGAAGGCGCGGCGCATCGCCGCACTGACGCGCGATTTGTCCGAGATCATGCCGGCGTTTGAAGCGGAGCTGGTGGCGCAGCTGAAGGGGCGCATACTGAAAAAAGTGGCGTATCACCCGCCCTGCACCCTGCAGCATGGCCAGCAAATCCGCGGCAAGGTGGAGCAGGTGCTGCGCGCCGTCGGCGTCGACGTACGCCTGTGCGCCGACAGCCATCTGTGCTGCGGTTCGGCGGGCACGTATTCGATCTTGCAGCCGGCCCTGTCGCAGCAGCTGCGCGACAACAAGGTGGCGAACCTGGAAGCATGCGAGCCCGATGAGATTGTGTCAGCCAATATCGGCTGCCTGAGCCACCTGCAATCGGGCACGCAGACGCCCGTGCGGCACTGGATCGAGTTGATCGATTCGGCTTTGACGCCCGTCAAATAGGTATCTCGCTGTACTGCGCCATGTGCCATTGGGGAGCCGGCACGAAGTTGGCTGCCCACTCCAGCACGGCGTCGGCCGGCATCGGGCGGGCGATGCCGTAGCCTTGCGCCAGGTCGCAGCCCAGCTGGATCAGGCGCGCGCCATGCTCGACGCTTTCCACGCCTTCGGCGATGACTGTCAGGGAAAATGAACGGGCCAGGCCGATGACGGCGCGCACCAGGTGCAAGTCGTCGTGGTCGTTGAGCATGTTGCGCACGAAGCTTTGGTCGATCTTGACGATATTCGCCGGCAGGCGCTTCAAATACGACATCGACGAGTAGCCGGTGCCGAAATCGTCGAGCGCGAACGTGATGCCCAGCGCCTGGCAGGCGCGGATGATGCGGCGCACGTCTTCGATGTCGTGCAGGGCTGACGATTCGAGGATTTCCAGTTCCAGCATGCTGGCGCACACGCCGGGAAATTCGCCGAGGATGGTTTCCAGGCGCGAGACGAAGTCGGGTCGCTGGAAGTGGCGTGCCGCGATATTCACGCTGACCACCCAGTGCTCGCCGCAAGCCACCCAGCGCTGCATCTGCCACAGGGCCTGGCGCAGCACCCATTCGCCGATGTCGATGATCAGGTCCGTCTGCTCCACCAGCGGCAGGAATTGCGCGGGCGCCAGCACGCCGCGGCGCGCATGCTGCCAGCGCAGTAACGCTTCCATGCCCACTACCGTGCCGGCGCGCATGTTCACCTTGGGCTGGTAGTACAGCCGTAGTTCGCCGTTGATCAGGGCCTGGCGCACTTCCGTACGCTGGTTGTGCTGGGTACGCACTTCTTCATCGAGATTGGTGTCGAAGAAGTGGTACTGGTTGCGCCCCGTCAATTTCGCCTGGTAGACGGCGTGGTCGGCATGACGCAGCAGGCTTTCCGTATTCAAGTCCTTGCCCGTATAGACGGCGATGCCGACGCTGGCCGTCATGTGCAGCGCCTGCTGGTCGCACTGGTAGGGGCGGCTCAGTTCCTGCATCAATTGAGTGACGTTCTGTTCGATGCTGGCGATGCTGGCCTGGCCGCACAGCAGCAAGACGAATTCATCGCCGCCCAGGCGCGCCGCGTAGTGGACCTGGCTTGTAAAACTGTGCAAGCGGCCCGCCACCTGCTTGATGATTTCATCGCCTGCCTCGGCGCCGTAGCGGTCGTTGATGGCCTGGAAGTGGTCGAGGTCGAACAGGCAGACGGCCAGCAGGCGCTGGCGTTCGCGCGCCAGAAACATTTCCTGTTCGAAGCGGGCGGCCAGCGCGGCGCGGTTGGGCAAGCCTGTCAGCACATCATTGTAGTTTTGCCATGACAGTTTTTGCAGCGCCTGCTGCATGTGCACGGTTTCGTTGAGCTGTTCGCCCAGCTGGTGCTGGCTGGTTTTCAGCGACGTCAGCAGCTCTTCGACATCGCCCGCCATGCTGTTGAACGAGTTCGACACCGCTTGCGCTTCGGGCGTGACGCCGGCTGCCAGGCGCACGGCGAAGTTGCCTTCGCGGAAACGATCGGTCGCGTGCACGAACCGCGCCAGCAGCCGGCGGTGCGACGCCAGGATCAAGCCCAGCAGGAGGAAGACCAGCGCGATATTAATGGTGCTGAGGATGGCCTGCTCGCGCACCCGGTGCCATACCTGCGCCAGGGGAAGTCCGGGCGTGTAGTGCAGGGAGAGGATGCCGTCGCCGCCGTCCGGCAGCGCCACCGTCAAGCGGCTGCGGATAGCTGTGATGCCGGCCAGGCGCGTGAACCAGGCGGGCACGCTGTCGGCCAGCGGTTTGTCGGCCAGCACTTCGACATGCCCGCCAGGGGTATCCCAGTGCGCGGAGGCGAGGCTGCGGTTCAGCGGCAGGGCGCTGCGCAGCACCTGGCGCACGCTGTCGTGTGTCGCGTGACTGTTCGTGTGCACGCTCAGCGGCAGCACGCTATTGGCCAGGAACAGGTCGAGTTGCCGGGCATCGCTCTGGTAGCGCGCGTTGGCCAGCGCCGTTTCTGTACCGAGCAGGGCGTGATAGCGGATAGCGGAAACGGCGAGTATGAGGAAGAAAATAGGAATGAATAGACGGGAATAAATGCCCATCCGCATCCATGAAGATATTATTTTCCCAAAGACTGGCATCGTTTTTTGATCGATATCTACGAATAATTATGTCAACATTATCACCGAAATTTGCTATTGGAAACACAATATTGATATCAAGCATGAAATAAATACAGATTGATTGATTTCAGCGTTTGTTGTTATAAATCATAAGTATCGCATTGCTATTCCTGTAGCAATTGCCGAATATCGGCCGCCAGGCTGGCCGGTTTGGTGGCCGTCGCGTAGCGGCGAAATACGCTGCCATCCCTGCGCACCAAAAACTTGGTGAAATTCCATTTGATCGTTTGCGTGCCCAATATGCCGGGTGCCGCCTGTTTTAATTGCGCAAACAGGGGATGGGCATGCGGGCCATTCACATCGACCTTGGCAAACAGGGGAAAGGTGACGCCGAAGTTTTTTTCGCAAAAGACGCCGATTTCTGCGTTGGCCCCCGGTTCCTGCTGGCGGAATTGATTGCAGGGAAAGCCCAGCACGACCAGGCCTTGCTCCTGATATTCGCGGTACAGCGCTTCCAGGCCCTGGTATTGCGGCGTGAAACCGCAGGCGCTGGCCGTGTTGACGATCAGCAGCACCTTGCCTTGGTATTGCGCCAGATCGACGGGCGTGCCGTCCAGCGCCTCGGCCTGAAAATCGTGGATGCTGCTCATGTCAGAGCAGTCCCAGTGTGGTGGCGTTTGCCGGCGCAGCTGCGGGTGCCGTCGTGCCCTTGAGTTTGATCGCCAGGCGCAGGTCGTTGACGGAGTCCGCGTTGCGCAGCGCATCTTCATGGCTGATGGCGCCCGCTTCGTGCAAGTCGAACAGGGCCTGGTCAAAGGTCTGCATGCCATGCTCGCGCGATTTCTTCATCAATTCCTTGATTTCGTGCACCTGGCCCTTGAAGATCAGCTCGCTCATCAGCGGCGAATTGAGCAGGATTTCCAGCGCCGCCTTGCGCCCGCCGCCCTCCTTGTTGGGGATCAATCGCTGCGAAATCATGCCCTTCAAATTGAGCGACAAATCCATCAGCAGCTGCTGGCGTCGCTCTTCGGGGAAGAAATTGATGATGCGGTCCAGCGCCTGATTGGCGTTGTTCGCGTGCAAGGTTGCCAGGCACAGATGGCCCGTCTCGGCAAACGCGATGGCGTGGTCCATGGTGTCGCGGTCACGGATTTCGCCGATCTGTATCACGTCGGGCGCCTGGCGCAGGGTGTTTTTCAGGGCCGTGGCCCAGTCGTCCGTATCGACGCCCACTTCGCGCTGGGTGACGATGCAGTTGCCGTGCGGATGGATGAATTCCACGGGGTCTTCGATGGTGATGATGTGGCCGTGGCTGTGTGCGTTGCGGTGGCCCACCATCGCCGCCAGGGTGGTCGACTTGCCGCAGCCCGTGGCGCCCACCATGATGACGAGGCCCCGCTTGCTCATCACGATGTCTTGCAGGATGGCGGGCAAGCCCAGCGCATCCAGGGTGGGGATGGCGGTATTGATCAGTCGCAAGACCATGCCTGCCTGGCCCATCTGCACGAAGGCGGACACGCGGAAGCGCCCCAGTCCCTCCGGGCTGATGGCAAAATTGGCTTCGCGGCTGGCGTCGAACTCGGCCGCCTGGCGCGCGTTCATGACAGCGCGTACGTAGCCGGCCGCCTGCTGCGCATCGAGCGCGGTGCCCGCCAGCGGCGTCAGCTTGCCATCGAGCTTGATGGCGGCAGGAAAGCCTGCCGTGATGAACAGGTCCGAGCCTCCCCGTGCGCGCATCTGCGCCAGCAGCGCGTGCATGGCGCCATAGTGTTCGTGCGTCGTCTGCATAGGTCTATCCGGGGAAATTTTCAGGCGATTTGGCGGCCGCGCGGGCCGCTTCTGCGGAAATCGTGCCGCGCCGCACCAGGTCGGAGAGGCACTGGTCCAGCGTCTGCATGCCCACATTGCTGCCCGTCTGGATGGCTGAATACATCTGCGCCACTTTCGCTTCGCGGATCAGGTTGCGCACGGCTGGCGTGGCCAGCATGATTTCATGCGCGGCCACGCGGCCGCTGCCATCCTTGGTTTTGAGCAAGTTTTGCGAAATGACGGCTTGCAGCGATTCGGACAGCATGGCGCGCACCATTTCCTTTTCCTCGGCGGGGAAGACGTCGATGATGCGGTCGATCGATTTTGCCGCCGACGACGTGTGCAGGGTGCCGAATACCAGGTGGCCCGTTTCGGCCGCCGTCAGCGCCAGGCGGATGGTTTCCAGGTCGCGCAATTCGCCCACCAGTATCACGTCCGGGTCTTCGCGCAGCGCCGAGCGCAGCGCATTGCTGAACGAATGCGTGTGTGAACCCACCTCGCGCTGGTTGATCAGGCATTTTTTTGGCTCATGCACGAATTCGATCGGGTCTTCGATGGTGAGAATATGGTGGTTCAGGCGTTCGTTGACGTGGTTCACCATGGCCGCCAGCGTGGTCGACTTGCCGGAACCGGTCGGGCCCGTCACCAGCACGAGGCCGCGCGGGCGCATGGCCAGCTCGCCGAAGATGCGTGGGGCATTGAGTTCATCCAGGGTCAGCACTTTCGAGGGAATCGTGCGCAGCACGGCCGAAGCGCCCCGTTCCTGGTTGTAGGCGTTGACGCGGAAGCGGGCCAGGCCGGGAATTTCGAATGAGAAATCGCATTCCAGCGCTTCTTCATAGACCTTGCGCTGGCTGTCGTTCATGATGTCGTAGATCATGCTGTGCACGTCCTTGTGCTCGAGCGGGGCCACGTTCAGGCGGCGCACGTCGCCATGGACGCGTATCATCGGCGGCAGGCCGGAAGACAGGTGCAGGTCGGAAGCCTTGTTGCTGACGGAGAAAGCGAGTAATTCGGAGATGTCCATTTATAATCCCTGTGCCTGCATTGATGGGCTGGCGCACTGTGCCGCCGCCCCTATACACTAGAAAATGATTATGTCCACAATCGAACAGAACTTGCAAGCCGTGCGCGAGAGTATTGCGCAGGCCGCCTCTGACGCGCAGCGCGCGCCGGCCGACGTGACCCTGCTGGCCGTCTCGAAGACCTTCGGCGTGGATGCCGTGCTGGCAGCCATGCGCGCGGGGCAGTCAGCGTTTGGCGAAAATTATCTGCAGGAAGCGCTCGACAAGATCGCCGCCGTCCAGCTTGCGCTGCCGCAAGGCGCACCCGTCTGGCATTTCATCGGTCCTATCCAGAGCAACAAGACGCGCCCCATCGCCGAACATTTCGACTGGGTGCACACGGTGGAACGGGAAAAGATCGCCGCGCGCCTGTCCGAACAGCGCCCTGCCGGCTTGCCGGACCTGAATATCTGTCTGCAAGTCAATATCAGCGGCGAGGCCAGCAAGAGCGGCGTGACGCCGGCTGAATTGCCGGCGCTGGCACGCGCCGTGGCGCAGCTGCCCCGCTTGCGCTTGCGCGGCCTGATGGCCATTCCCGAAGCGGAAACGGATGTCACCCTTCAGCGCCGTGCGTTTGCGCAATTGCGCGCACTGTACGAACAATTGAAGGCTGAAGGGCTGGCGCTCGATACCCTGTCGATGGGCATGTCGGCCGACTTGCGTGCCGCCGTGCTGGAAGGTGCCACCATCGTGCGCGTGGGCAGTGCCATCTTCGGTTCCCGGAATTACTCCTGATTATTCCTGAATTTTTTGAAAGTACAGCCATGACGACAGAATTGAATATCGCATTTGTGGGCGGCGGCAACATGGCCGCGGCGCTGATCGCCGGCCTGGCCGGCAAGTTGACCCTGGGCGGCAACATCCACGTGATCGACCCGCATGCGCCGGCGCTGGAAAAATTGCAGGCGCAATTCGGCGTCACGACGGCACCTTCCGCCGGCGAGGCGCTGCGTGGCGTGGACGTGATCGTGCTGGCAGTCAAACCGCAAAGCATGCGCGAAGTGGCGGCGCAGTTGCTACCCTTCCTCGACGGGGAGCGGGCGCCGCTGGTCCTGTCGATCGCCGCCGGCATCCGCGCGCAAGACCTGTCGCGCTGGCTCGGTGACTACCCTGCCATCGTGCGCTGCATGCCGAACACGCCGGCCCTGATCGGCATGGGCATCACGGGCATGGTGGCCAGCAGCGGTGTCAGCGAGGAACAGAAAAAGACGGCGGACGCCATCCTGCGCGCCGTCGGCCAGACCGTCTGGCTCGACGACGAGGCGAAGATCGACCCTGTCACGGCCGTGTCCGGCAGCGGTCCCGCCTACGTGTTTTACTTTATCGAAGCGATGCAGCAGGCGGCCACCGAACTGGGCTTGACGCCGGAGCAGGGCACGCAGCTGGCGATTGCCACCTTTACGGGCGCGGCGCAGCTGGCGGCGAACTCCAGCGAACCCGTGTCGCTGTTGCGCGAGCGCGTCACGTCGAAGGGTGGCACCACGTATGCGGCACTGACCAGTATGGAAGAGAGCGGCGTCAAGGCGGCCATCGTCAAGGGCATCAAGGCGGCCGCGCAGCGCGGGCGCGAGATGGGCGAGGAGTTAGGTAAATGAGTAGGTAAATAAGTGGGCAAGTAATCAGATCACCTTGACCGCGCGGCCTATGTAAAGCACCGGCCCCGTCGGCCTGCCCGTGGGCGAGCCCGTTGCCGGCTCCAGGGTGATTTCAAACAGTTGCTCCTGCTGCAGCGGCGGCAGCTTGTCCAATGTCAACTTGACGGATTGCCCCGGCTTGACCAGGCCCAGCGAGACGGGTGCGCCCCAGTCCTTGCCCTTGGTCCAGAATTGCAGGGCTTTTTGCTGCGGTACGGCGGTCGGGCCCAACGGGATCAGGCTCAGGTCGCGGTTCTTGCCGCCGCGTCCGCCCGCTTGCACGATCCAGCCCGGCGATTTATCCTGCGGCGCCACCAGCACCACCAGGTAGCCGGGCCCGCTTGGTGCTTGCAGTTGCACCGTGACCAGCACGGCCAGCGCTGCCGTGGCCACCAGGCCGCCGCCGGCCAGTATTCTCCAGAAAGCCAGGCTGTTCCACCACGCTTGCCAGCCGCCCGCCTGCTGCACGGCTTTCGGCGTGAACAGGCTGGCGCTGATGCGCGGCCACAGTTGCGCCGAGGGCGTTTCGGGCGGTGCCAGCGTGGTCAATGGCAGCAGACGTTGTTCCCAGGCATCGATGGCATCGCGTAATGCCGGCTCGCGCGGCAAGCGCTGTTCCACATCCGCGCGCTCGGTCAGCGCCAAAGTGCCCAGCACGTATTGGCTGGCCAGCCTTTGCAATTGCTCGTCGTTATTTATCATCCCATGCACTCCCGCAAGGCGGCCAGGCCCCGCTTTACCCAGGCTTTGACGGTTCCCAGTGGCGCCTGCAGGCGCTGCGCGATTTCGCTGTGGGAACAGCCATCCACGTAAGCGTACAGGATGCTATTGCGTTTGGATTCGTCCAGGTGGCCGAGGCAATCGTGCAGCTTGCCCATGTCCGCCTGAAGGGCGTAGGCGTCGCCGGCATCATGGCCTTGTCGTTCGTGCAGCAGGGTTTCCACGGTATCCTCGTCGGCCGATACTTCATGGGCGCGGGCGCGCGCCACGTTCAGCGCCTGATGCCGCACCACCACATAGATCCAACCCTTGCCACTGCCGCGCGTGGCGTCGAAACTGCCGGCGCGACGCCAGATGCTGAGGAAGGCGTCGTGCAGCACGTCTTCGGCCAGTGCCCGCTGGCGCACGATGCGCAGGGCCACGCCCAGCAGATAGCGGCTTTCTTGCTGGTACAGGCCGTGCAAGGCTTGCTGCTCGCCCCTGGCGCAGGCGCGCAGGGCGGCATCGTAATCGAAGGGAGTAGCTTGGGCTGGCAAGGTTGGCACAATCGTCGGTAGTTAACGGTTAGCAAGTTTTTAATGCCGAGTATAGGCCAGAAACCAGCTTGCCAACCGTCGTTTTCACTGATTTATGCTGCTTTCCAGAAGATGTAGTCGGCCTGGTAGGGCACCCATTGCTTGACGCCAACGGTGTCCATGCCGCACGGCGCTGCCGGGGCCACGCCGCCGCTGGTGGCCACGCGCTGGATGTAGCTGACGCCCTGCATGGCGCCGCTGCCCGTGGCGGGGTTGGCTTTCACCAGTTGATACGGGATATTGCCCGCGCCGGCGGGCGCCACGGCCACTTGCGTCGCCGTCACTTTCGAACCGTCCAGGTTGGCCCAGGTCGCAGGCGGACCGACATACGTGCCCACTTGCATGCCGCTGCGGTCGTTCAGGGCCGCATCCGGGCCCACGAAGACCCATTCATGGCCCGTCATGTCTTTTTTGGCTTTGCATTCGTAGGCGATCTTGCCCACGCCCACCGTCTGCATGGCAACTTGATGGCCATCGGGCACCTTAACGGCGTTCGGCAATTGTTCCTGCGAGTAGCGCGCGCTCATGGGGGCGCAGGCGCTCAGCAGCAAGGCGGCGCCCAGCACAGTGAGGGTGGGAAAGGCGTGGTGGGTAGTGATGACGTGCATGGCAGGCTCCTGGTAGCGGATTGGCTCAACCGGTTGGTTGATACCATTACTACGCATGGGCCTGCCATTTGGATGCATCCAGGCAAAAATATTTAAGGAGGCGTGTCTTTCTTGCTGAAACGCTGCGCCAGCGCCAGCACGACGGGTAGGGCGGTCGTGGCGTGCTTGAGCAGCGCGCCGCTGGCCCGCAGCAGGGGCAGGAAACGCCGCGGGCGCACCAGCAGCAGGCCCAGCGCGGCGCCGCCCAGCATCAGGGGAATCTTGAAGTGCGTGGCCAGGGTATGGCGCAGATTGCTGCCCGTCAACGGTTCCAGCAACTGGCGCGTCTGCACGCCCAGGGCCAGGCGCTGCAGCGCGCATTCGGCCAGCAGTGCGTCGCGCCGCTGCGACAGGCTGGCGGCCGTGTGGACATGCGACAGTTTGGTGGGATGCGTGGTCATGGCCGCTCCGATTCCCGGCGCGCCAGCAGTTGCAGCTCATCCAGGTCTTTGTTCAGTTCGGAAAGTGTGAAGGACAGCAGTTTCGGCTTGCTGCGGAAGCTGGCGCGCACACCCAGCAGGGTAGCGAGGGCGGCCGCGATGAAGACGGCGGCCGTGATGGCGATGGCGGCGATGCGGTGCGTGTCCCAGAACAGCACGATGACGAGGAAGACCAGCAGCACCAGGCCGACAAACAGGCACAGCAGTGCCAGCATGGCCAGCGCCAGATAGGACAGGAAGCGCAGCGACTCTTCTTCCATTTCCACGGCCGCCAGGGCCAGACGGGTCTGGACGATGGCGGCGAGAGTCGCTGCGACTTGGGCGACATGGTGCACGATAGCCATATGCTGCCTTTCGCGTCATGAAACGGCCTGCGCCGTCGGTACTGTGTCGGTACTACGTTGGTACTATCTAGCGGCGTGACGAGGAGAGCAGCAGGCCGAACAGCACGCCAATGACGGCGCCCGCGCCCACGGCTTTCCATGGATTGTCCTGCACGTATTCGTCGGTGGCCTTGGCCGCCTTCTTGGTGCGTTCGAGCAAGTCTTCTTCCAGCTTGATCAAGTCTTTCTTGGCCGTTTCCAGGGTGGCGATGAACTTGTCCTTGACGGCTTTGACATTCTCGCCCGTCTGATCCTTGGCGCCATCGAGCCAGCCTTCCGCTTCATTGATGACGGTCTTCAGGTCGCCGACCAGTTTGTCGCGGGCCTTGTCGGCGTCGGCGAGGATGCTGTCGCTGCTGGATTTTCCGGTATGTATCGAGCTCATGTATTACCTCATGGAAGTGAAACTGCACAGTGAAATACCAGTGTAGGCAGCTGCGGCCAGGCATGTCTTGCGCCGCCTCAAGCGTTGCCGCGGCGCAAGATCATTGATTAACGGAAAGCAAAGTCCAGCACCACGCCCGCAAACACCGCTGCTCCTAGCCAGTTATTATGCCGGAATGCCGCAAAACACGGCATACGCTCGCGTGCGCGGATCAGGGTGTAGTGATAAACGGCGCAGCCGGCTGCAACTACCAGACCCGCGACGAACCAGTAACGCAAGCCCAGGTACCAGCCGCAGGCTAGCCACAGCAGCAGGAAAACGGCATAGCAGAACATGACGATGGCCACGTCGTAGCGGCCAAACGTAATGGCCGAAGTCTTGATGCCGATTTTCAAGTCGTCGTCGCGGTCGACCATCGCGTATTCCGTGTCGTAGGCCACGGCCCAGAAGACATTGCCCAGCAGCAGCAGCCAGGCGACGACGGGCACGGAATCCGTGATGGCGGCAAAGCCCATGGGAATGCCGAAGCCAAAGGCGATGCCCAGATACGCTTGCGGAATCGCAAAGAAGCGCTTGAAGTAGGGGTAGGTGCCGGCGATGATGACGGCGGCCACCGACAGCTGCTTGGTCAGCGCATTCAAGGGCAGGATCAGGCAAAAGGCCAGCACAGTCAGCACGCCGGCCACGGCCAGCGCTTCCTTGCCACTGATGCGCCCGCTGGTAATGGGGCGGTCCGCCGTGCGCTTGACGAATTTGTCGATATCCTGGTCGGCGTAGTCGTTGATGGCGCAGCCAGCCGAACGCATCAGGAAAGTGCCGAGGGTAAAGATGAGCAGCAACCGCCAGTCCGGCACGCCCTGCTGCGCCAGCCACAGCGCGCACAGGGTAGGCCACAGCAGCAATACAGTACCGATAGGCTTGTCCAGCCGTATCAGGCGGAAATACAGCGCCAGCTTGTTCATGGAAGACTCGATCTTGTTGAAGAGAAAGGTCGATTATCGCAAATAGTATGTCAATGTACTATTTTGACGGGTAGCATAGAGTCACAGTAACAACGCCTAACAAAACCGTAGCGAGCGGAAGTGAGTTGTGGTTGAGAAGCGGAGCTGTGCGAATGCACAGTGAGCATCGCAGGCCGCAAATCGCGACGCGCAGTAGGTTTGGTTAGGTGTTCCTAATCGTCGCACAAGGGGGAAATGCCGGGCAAGTCGCAGCTGGCGATGGCCGCGCACAGGGCATCGATGGCGGCCTTGCGCGTAAAACTCTTGCGCCAGAGCATCACCACTCTGCGCGATGGCACGGGGTCGGCGAATGGCCGGTATTCGAGCATGCCTTCGGTGGCATGCATATTGGACACGGAGGCGCGCGGCAAGACCGTCAGGCCGATGCCGCTGGCCACCATGTGGCGGATGGTTTCCAGCGAGGAACCTTCAAACGTGCGCTGCATGCCGTTGCCGGGCGAGGAAAAGCGCGCCATTTCGGGGCACACTTCCAGCACCTGGTCGCGGAAGCAGTGGCCATTACCCAGCAGCAGCATGGTTTCCGATTTCAAATCTTGCGCGGCGATCCGCGCGCGCGCCGTCCATGGATGCTGGCGCGGCATGGCCACGACGAACGGTTCGTCATACAGTTCCTGCATGGCCATGCCGTGTTCGGGCAGGGGCAGGGCCATGATGGCCACGTCCAGTTCGCCCTGGCGCAGCAATTCGAGCAGTCGAACCGTGAAGTTTTCCTGCAAGATCAAAGGCATTTGCGGCACCTGGTCTATCATGGCCTTGACCAGCGGCGGCAGCAGGTAGGGGCCGATCGTATAGATCACGCCCAGGCGCAGGGGGCCGGCCAGCGGGTCCTTGTTTTGCTTGGCGAGTTCCTTGATGGCGGCCGTCTGTTCCAGCACGCGTTCGGCTTGCGCAATGATCTGCGCACCCAGGGGCGTGACGGAGATTTCCGCACCGCCCCGTTCGAACAGGACCACGCCCAGTTCGTCTTCGAGTTTCTTGATAGCCACTGACAAGGTGGGCTGGGCCACGAAGCAAGCCTCGGCAGCATGGCCGAAATGTTTCGCTCGCGCGACTGCAACGATATATTTCAGTTCAGTCAGTGTCATAGTTGGATTGAAACACAGGAAGTGCTTACTTGCAATGAATGAAAGGTGGCGCAAACGTGAAACTGTGGCGCCTGTGGCGTATTGTAGCGGATCGCCCCCTATAATGCGGAGTCGGGCAGCGAAGGCAGAGGGCTGCCGGCGCTGGCGGCGGCATGCAAGGCGATAGTCACGCCTCAGCGTGACCATGTCGTGACCATATTTAACCCAACAAGAGATATCCATGCCTGATTTTGAAAACAAACTGTGCGGCCGTGACGAACTGCGTGCACGCGCCGCGGCCCTGCCGAAACCGGTGGTAGTGACGAATGGCGTGTTCGACATTCTGCACCGCGGCCACGTGACCTATCTGGCGCAGGCGCGTGCGCTTGGCGCCTCGCTGGTGGTGGCCGTGAATACTGATGCTTCAGTGAAACGCCTGGGCAAGGGCGACGACCGTCCGCTGAACAGTTGCGAAGACCGCATGGCCGTGCTGGCCGCGCTGGAAGCGGTGAGCCTGGTGGTGCCGTTCTCGGAAGACAGCGCCCTGGAAGTGGTGCAAGAGATCGCGCCGGAAATCTATGCCAAGGGCGGCGACTACGACATGGCGGCCATCCCTGAAGGCAAGGCCGTGCTGGCGTATGGCGGCCAGGCCGTGGCCATCGATTTCGCACACGACCGCTCGACCACCAAGCTGTTGACGAAAGTGCGGACGCAGCAGGGCTGAGGAACGCTGTCAATGTTTCCATACAGATAAAAAGACGTTACTATGCGAACTGCCAGGGTTGCGACCTCGTTGCGTCAGCCCCAGCACACGTTACACCGTCTGATATGCATTGCTTGTCATAGAAAATACATGGATCTTAAAACTTCTGGGGATTGGGCAGTGCCCTCTGGCGTCTGGTACGTCGATGACGATGGCGCGTGGACCATGCAGCGCAGCGCGGACGGCCAGAACGTCTCGCCCTTGCTGAGCCCTGCCGATATCGGCCTGCTGATGCATGCGCGGCGCCTGCCCGCTGCCGCCGGCGCGCCCGTGCGGCAGTTTCCGCCTGAATTCTCGTTCGACCCCGCCTCCGGCGCGGCCTTGCAAATGCCACCCGACACGGCTGCCACGCCGCCCTGGGTGCCGCCCTACGGTGCGCTTCCCGTCAGCGATGTGCCGCCGGCTGGCGCGGCCGGCTTGCGCCAAGCCAGCGTGCCCCTGAAACTGGCCGACCAGCGCGCGCGTGAAGAGCATGCCCAAGCCGACGCCCGGCTGCCCATGCCGCCGCCGGGCGATTACGAATTCTTTTCCGCCCAGTTCGGCACCAGCGCCGCCGCACTGCTGGCGCTCGACCCGCGCAAGGCCGTCTTGCACGCCTGGCTGCCCGCCTCGAAACGCTGGCAGGCGCTGGACCCCGAGTATGGTGGCTTGCTGGCCGAATCTGACCTGACCTACGACGCATGGCGTGCCGAGCTGGTGCCGGAGTTCAACAGCGTGCTGATCTTGCCGACCAGCCATGGCCTGGCCTGCATCCGTCCCGACGTGCCTTCGTTAAGCTACGTGGTCGAGCATGTGGGCGACGGGCCGTGCGCGGCCGCGCCCGTCTGGTTCCAGAACCGTCTGTGGGCGCCCTTGCGCGATGCCGATGGCCGCATCCGCTTCGTCAACCTTGATGCGCAACAAAAGCCGGGCAGCGATGTGCTGCTTGACGGCGTGGTGGACCTGGGTGCCGTCAGCACCCCCGTGGCCTACAACCGCATGGCCGTGTGGCCCTGTGCCAACGGCCAGCTGCGGCTGCAGCTGCAGCCCGATGGTAACGTGGCCGCCTCGTTCACGCCCTGGCCCGAAGGGCTGGTGCCGCGCTTTGAATTCGGCAGCCCCTACCTGTCGCGTGACGGTGGCCTGTGGCAATTGTGCTTTGCAAGCCGCCGTGACACCTATGTGTATGTCAAACTGGGTGGCCAGGTCGAGATGGCCGATGCGCTGGCGCCGCGCCTGTGTTCGGGCAGTTTCAATTACCGCTTCGCCACCAAGCTGAAAACGGCGCCGTGGGAAGAGCCGGAACACGGCGACGATGGCGGCAAGAACCAGGCTGTCATGCCGCTGCTGGAATCGAGTACTGGCAACAGCGTCTTTGGCGTGAAGTTTGCCACCAGCGCCGGCCTGTCCAGCGTGCTGCGCTCGAACGAGCGCCTGGCGGCGCAGCTGGTGCAGGACGATGAATTACGCGAAACCGTGTTTCACACCTTTGCCGTCAGCGAGCCGTGGCGCGTACGCCTGTTTGTTCATGAACGCATGCTGTGGGCGTACCACCTGCGACTGTTGGATATCGATGGCTGGACCTTGCAGGCATGAAGGCGCGCTTACTGAGCGTGGCCTGCGCCGCTCTATCTTTATTCAGTGCAGCCGGTGTGCAGGCCGCGGGCATCCAGCAAGCGTTTCTGGTGCAAAACTCGGGCTGGATGGAACCGTTCTACACGGATGAGCATTCGCAACTGAAAGCCCTGGTGGGCGCCGTGGCGCAGGCTGCCACGAACCCGTCCGATAAAGTCTATACCCTGGCGTTCAGCCAGAGCAGCGGCGCGCACGTGTCGCCGTCGCTGCTGGGGCAAGGGCAGGGCGGCGGGGGCGTGGCGGGTCAGCTGGCCAGTCTGGGCCTGGCGCGCAAGGGCAATGGCGGCGCACTGGCCGACACGGATTTCCAGGAAGCCGTCACAAAAACCATCACGGGGCCGTTCCAGTCCGCGTCCGGCATCGTGTGGATCTTTACCAATAACAAGAACAGTCCAAACAACGACAGCCAGACGGCCGAACGCAACCGCGACTTTTACCGCTTGCTGCACCTGGAGCCGTCGATCACCAAGACGCTGGTGTTTCCGCTGCGCATGCCCGTGCAGGGCAAGCTGTACAGCGCCAAGGGCTTGATGGTGTATGCGCTCGCGTATGGCCAGCCGGCGTCCGAGGCCCTGAACCGCATCCTGGCCGAAGGCCGGCTGTCGCAAGTGCTGACGCGTCCGCCCGCGCGCCTGAAACCGGTGGACCAGGATGCCGTGCGCATCGTGCCGCAGTCCGTCAAGAACAGCGACCATGTGCACGCCAGCCTGGGCCGCGATGGCCGCACCATCGTGCTCGACGTCGATGCGGTGAACCTGGTGCCGCAAGTGGTGCTGCAGGCGTCGCTGCAAAATATGTTTTTCCCGTATGTGATCGACAGCGCCAAAGTGCATGCCAGCCTGGCCGGGCAGAACGCACCCCTGCACGTTGCACCCGATCAAATCCACCAGTTGCAGCCGGGCGCCAGCCAGTCCGTGCAGGTACAGTTTGCCCTGCCGATGGCGCAGATCCCGTCGCCGTGGTCGGCGCAGGCGATTGCCGCCATGGGCAAGCAGGTGATGCTGCCCATGCAGGCGCAGGTGGGCCTGTCGGAACAGCGGCTGGCGCTGGCGTCCAGTTTTGGCAAGGATTTGCAGGAACTGTTCCCTGGCGACCCGATATCTAGCATGTTCACGCCGCCCGACAGCGTGCGCGCTTCACAGGCGACGATACCGTTGCTGGTGCGCATACAGTATCCGCTGCTGCCCGTGCTGGTGATACTGGGTGGCGTCCTGGCACTCGTGCTGGGCTTGCTGGCGCTGGGCCTGCTCGGCACGCGCGCCACGCGCTACAAGGTGATGGCCGACGGCGTGCAGCGGCAAGTGTTATTGAAGCCATTCAAAAGCGTGCAGATCCGCGATGATGACGGCCGCGATATCGGCGAACTCAAGCGGGGCCTGGGCAAGCCCACCGTCGTGCGCGTGGCCGAAGGCCATGCCTTGAGCCTGGCCTGAACAACCATTCTTTAAAAAATCTTCCATTACACAGAGGCATACCATGGCGCAAGATACTCCAAAAGACAATACAGGTTTTACCCTGCCGGCCCCGGCGTCTGCGCCGCCGGCCGCCGATGCGCCGGGCGCACCAGCGTCCGCTACCACCGCAACGACCGAACCGGCGCCCGCGCTTGATCCTGCCAGCACGACCGATACCTCGTCGCGCGACACCCTGGTCGGCGGCGTGGTGCTGTTGCTGCTGTTCATCGCCTTTTTCTTTGCCAAGAATGCCTATGCGAATGGCCTGGTAGCCAAGCGCGTGCCGCCCAACAAGGCCAATGCCTCGGGCTGGTGGCTGTTCATCTTCCTGGCCAGCCTGGCGACAGGCGTGGTGCTGGCGGCCGTGAACGCGCATAAATTCCTCGCGCCACTGTTCATGGGACCGCTGGTGCTGGTGGGCCTGGTCGCGTTACTGTTGACCTTTACATCGAGCCGTCGCTAAGCCGCACGCCGTCGTACGCATCATCGAAGGAATCACCATGGCAGAGAACCTGAACCAAACCATTACCGGCGGCGCCAGCGAGCGCAAGCAGGACAAGATCATCGAACTGCGCCCGACCCTGTTCATCGGCATCGGCGGCACGGGCATGCAGGTGCTGATGCGCGTGCGCCGGCGCATCCTCAACACCGTGTGGGGCGGCGCGGGCAACCGCACGCGCATCGAGGGCTTGGCGGACTTTCCCATCGCGCAATTCATCCATTTCGACCTGGACAATGGCGCCGTGATCGAAAGCGGCGAATCGCAGGCGAAAGACTTGCAGTTCGACCAGGTGAAGTTCACGGACGATGACAAGGTGGTCGAATCGTTCGACATGGACAAGTACAGCCGCGATGAAGATTCTCTGGAGAAATATCCGCACATCAAGGAATGGCTGCCCTTGACGCCGCAGCGCATCCGCGAATTGCGTTTCGACATGAGCAGCGGCGCGGGCCAGATACGCGCCGTCTCGCGCCTGTATTTCTTCGACAAATACGCGAAGATCCGCGACAAGATCCGTTTGAAACTGAAAGCCCTGAAGGCGGGCCTGTCGCACGAGCGCCAGCTGGCCGAACTGGGTTTACGCATGGAAACGAACCGTTTCCGCATCGTCATCGTCGGTTCCGTGGCCGGTGGCACGGGTTCCGGCTCCTTCCTGGACATGGGCTTGCTGGCGCGCTGGCTGGCGCGCAGCGAAGTGGGCGCGGCCGACGTCGAGCTGATGCTGTTCCTGCCGACCGGCTACACCAAGGCCAACAAGGACCGGGTCGAGGCCAACGGCTATGCGGCGCTGATGGAGCTGGAATCGGCGATGATGGGCAACAAGGGCTATGTGGGCCGCTGGGATGCGTATGACCGGCCGGAACTGACGCGCGAGCCGTACAGCGAGGTTTACCTCATCGATTCGGGTAATCTTGCCCAGCAGCACACCAAGGAAGTCAGCGACGTGTACCACATGGTGGCCGATTCCCTGTTCGAGGATTTTGCCTCGGCCGACTTTGCGCGCGCCAAGCGCTCGATCGCCGTCAACCAGGCGCAGCACAAGAATTCCCTGTACAACGCGCCCGTGCCGCAAGACCGCTTTGGCGACATGCGTTTGTATTTCTCGAAGCGCTTTTCTTCGTTCGGCATGGCCGTGCTCGATACGCGCCAGGAAGCGGCGCGCGACGAGCGGGCTCACCGCTGGGCCGGCGCCATGCTGCAAGCGTTCTTTGGCGTGGGCGGCACGGATGCGGGCGCCAACCGCGCCACCGATACGCAGCGCGATAATTTCCTCGCTGCAAATATGTTCCTGAAGGGCACGCCGTTCAGCGACTTCCCCGAATTTTCCGACAAGAGCATCGAACTGAAGCGCTCCAGCGGCGACTTCATCGATTTCCGCGTCGTCGACGAATTGCTGGAAGACCGCCACGGCCACTTGCTGGCCGGCGTGGAAAACCGCGTCAATACGCGCATCAACGATATCCGCACGGGTTTCGACCGCAGCGAATGGCCGGCGCAGGTGCGCGATGCCATGAAGCATCTGGAACGCGACGCCGTGCGCGACCAGGATTCCACGGCCGATACGACGGAAGACCGCATCAGCAAGCGCCGCCGCGAAGTGCTCGACGACGTCAAGAAAGTCGTGCGCGACCAGCTGTATGGCTATCTTGATAATAAAGAGTTCGGCGGCCTGGAGTACGTGCTGTCGCTGGTGGAACAGATCAAGGACCGCATCGAGGCGCCCGGCAGCGGCTTGACGGCGCAGATCGGCGCGAATGCCGAGCGCTACCGCGAAATCAAGGAAGCCGTGCGTTCGCGCGAATACGAGCGCCTGTTGAATAACCTGGAACAGACGCGCAGCACCTTCGGTTTCCTCAGCAATGGCGAAAAGCAGGCTGGCGTGGTGATGGACCATCTGCGCACGGAAATGGCGAATGCCCTGAAATTCCATTTGCGCGCCAAGGCTGCGGACGAGTCCGTCATCCTGCTGGGAGAACTGTCGCGCTGGCTGGGCAACCGGGTCGGCGTCGATGGACAGGGCCGCGCGCAGTGGAATGGCCTGGTGGGCGAGCTGCAAACGGGGCGCGAAGGCGTGCTGGCCATGCTGGCGGAACTTAAAACGGCCAATACCATCCTGCAAAAGGACCTGGACAAGGAACACGCGACCCTGATCGTCATTCCCGTCACGGAAAAAGCCATTGCGCTGCCATCGGCAGCCACTTTGCGCCAGTGGGCCGATGAAGCGTTCAAGGACATGGGCGGCTCGAAAGCGCTGTTCCCCATGCTGGGCGAACCGGCGCAGCGGGGCTTGATCCTGGCCAAGGTCACGCGCATGGCCGAGAACATGATCGCCACGGCGGGCCTGGCGGAAGGCGCGACGAGTACGCCCGACCCCCTGTTCGAGGCGCTCGAGCAGATGGATGTGTCCGAACGCCTGGACCGCTTCCGCAAGCTGCTGGCCTGCTCCATGCCATGGATCGACGCCAATATGGCCGGCGATTTCACGGTCGTGTCGGACCAGTTCAAGTGCGTGATCGGCGTGGCCAACGCGGCCGCCTTCAAGGCGAAGTTCGGCGCCGAGCTCGAATCGTGCGTGCCGACCCAGGTGGGCATCACGGTGAGCCAGCTGGAAATCGTCGAAACGGGCATCCGTGGGCGCGCCGTCTGCTATTGCGAACTGGCCGGCGTGCCGATGACGGTGCTGCGCGGCCTGGAAGGCTGGCGCACCAGTTACCGCAAGGAGGGCGACAACGACAAGGCGCCGACCCATACACATATTGATCCGACGCAATTCACGCACCCGATCGCACCGAACACGGATGAAATGAAGCGCCTGGCGGAAGATTTCGGCGAATTCCTGCAAGCCATCATGCTGGGCATACTGACGCGCCACACTGGCCGGGTCGTGCCGCCGGGCCAGTACCAGTTTGCCGTCGAACCGGGCGACTTGCGCCGCATCGGCAATGAACGGGCCATCCGCCAGAACGGCATGCCCGCCTCGTACGAGAAAAATATCGCCTTGCGCATCGAAGAAAAATTGGCTGCGCTTGATGCTGTGCAGACGGCGGCCCTGGCGGCGCTGGCAAAATATTATGAACGGGGCGTGTATGCGCCCAAGCTGGTGGCGCAGGCCGATGGCTCGCAGCTGCCGTATATCGGCTTTGGCAGCGCCATTTCCGCCGAGGTGGGCGCGCGTTTGCGCGAGTCGGCGCGCCGCAAGGGCATGGCCAGCGATGAGCTCGACCGCACGGTGCAAGCCCTGCTGGGCCGCCTGAAGGAATGGGCGAATGTCATTGGCGACTCCGACAGCGATGCGTACGACTGGGAAGTGCGCGAGCCGGAAGCGGACGGCCAGCCGCGCCTCAAGTATGCGATCAAGCCAGAAATGCTGGAAGCGGGGCGGTTGGAGCAATTGCTGCGTCCGGCCGGCGCGCCGGCTGCCCCTGTAGCACCGGTTTTTGGCATGGCGCCGCCACCGCTAGGCGGCATGCCGCCGCCGCTGGTGGAGCACCAGTATTTCCTGGGCATCAATGGCCAGCAGCAGGGACCGTTCACGGCCCAGCAAATCGTGCAGTACGTGCAGGCGGGGCAGGTCGCACCAGGCACCACCAAGGTGTGGCGCGCCGGCTTGCCGGCCTGGGTCGACCTGGTCCAGTTCGCCGAGCTGGCGCCTTTGTTCCTCAGCGCGCCGCCACCGTTGATGCCGCCGCCCCTGTGAACGCTGGAATGATGTTGGAATGAAGGATTAGTTTTGGATATCTGCATCAAATGTCAGGGCGGCCTGTGGACCGCTGTCAGCCATTGCCCGTACTGCGGTCACGCCGTGGCTGGCGCTGCCCGGCCAGACGCGGCTGTGCCGCTGCCTGTGCCCGCGCCGGTTCCAGTGCCAGCGCCGGTTCCAGTGCCAGCGCCGCCGCCCGTGGCGCCCAAGCCGCCACCCGTGCCGGTGACACCGGCGCCTGCGCCGAAAGCGCCGCCGGTGCCGGTGCCGCCGCAAGCCGCGCCGAAGCCCGTACCTGCCCCCGCGCCTGTGCGTCCACCGGCGCCTGCGCCGGCAGTACCGCCGCCACCGCCGCGCAAGTGGCTGCGCTGGCTGGGCGGCCTTGCCGTGCTGGCGGCCGTCATCGTCTACATGAATGGCAAGCCGGGCGGCAAGAACGATGCGGCTTGCAATGACGCTATCGACAGCGGCCTCAAGTTGGTAGCGAATGGCAGCCTGGACGGTGCCCGCCAGAAGCTGGCGACGGCGAAAAATGTGTGCACGGGCAAGTCCAGCGCCAAGGCGGACGATTTGCAGGCGGCGATTGGCAAGGCGGGCGCCACATCAGGCAGTTGCCAGCGCGGCGTGCGTGCCATTGAACGCAATATCGATGGCCACCAATTGCAAAGTGCCGTCAAGGGCATCGCCGCGCTCGACGCCGATTGTGCGGGCGCATCCAGCGTGGCATCCTTGCGCAAGCAGCTGGCGCGCCAGCAGGCGGCAGCCGCATCGGTGCTGGTAGGGGTGCGCCAGGCGCTTGATGGCAAGGATGCGACATCGGCACGCAATGGCATTGCCCGGCTGGAAGCGATCGACCGCGAAGCGGCGGAATTGCCGCAGTTGAAGGCCGACGTGCAAGCGCTGTCGGCAGCCTCGGCGCCGGCGCCCGCGCCCGTTTCTGCAGCGGCACCGCTGGAAACGGCACCGGCCCGCATCGTGCCAACGGAACCGGCGCCCGTGCGCGCGGTCGAACGTTCAGCGGCGGCCGAACGCCGTCCGCAGGAAACGTCGCCCGTCGATAGCGGCGCGGCCATGCGCAGCGAGATGGCGCAATCGTTCTTGCGCGATGCCGAGCGATCGTTGCTGGAAGGCAAGTTCGATGCGGCCAAGACGTATCTGGAAAGCGCGCGCCGTATCGATCCCGGCAATGCGCGCATCGAGAATCTGTCGCGCCGCATCCGCGAACGGGAACGGCAAGTGCTGCAGACGGAAACAACGATCAATTAGTCATCTGGGGAGCCACCATGCTGAATCACACCACCTTGCGCGCGGCTGCTGCGCTGACCATCGCGGCCATGCTGACCGGCTGCGCCACGGCGCCGGTGAATCCGAACGGCGTGCGCCAGGACAGTTCCTATTCGCAAGGTGGCACCCAGGCGGCCACGGATGAGGACCCATGCAGCGTGGGCACGACGGCGGCGGCCGGCGCGGCCGTGGGGGCGCTGCTGGGCGCGCTGGCGGGCGGCAAGAATGGCGCGCTGAAGGGCGCAGCCATCGGCGGCGGCCTGGCGGCGGCCGGTTGCCTGGCCATCAACGTCAATTCGCGCCAGACCAAGACGGCGGCGCAGGCGGACCGCGACTACATCCGCGCGCGCGGCGCGCTGCCGCGCGAGCCGCAAGTGGTGTCGTACACGCCGCAGCTGAGCGCGTCGACCGTCAAGCGCGGCCAGCCGTTCAAGGTGACAACGGTGGTGGAACTGGTCAACGGCAGCGCGCAAAGCGTCAACGACGTGCGCGAAGAGCTGGTGGTGCTCGACCCGCAAGGCCAGCCATTCAAGTCCGGCTCGAAAACCTTGGCCAGCAGTAATAAATCGGGCGGGCGCTTTGAAAACTCGTTCGAACTGACCTTGCCGGCCGGCGTGTCGCAGGGCGTGTATGGCGTCAAGACGAATCTGTACGTGAACGGCAAGCTGGCCGCCACGCGCGACCTGCGCACGCAGCTGGTGATGCTGGACGAGCATGGCGGCGCGGCGCAGCTGGCGCTGCGTTAGTTAAGCGCCACCAGCATAGCCATGCTGGCGCCAGGCCTCGTAGACGACGACGGCCACCGTATTCGACAAATTCAAACTGCGGTTGTCGGGGCGCATGGGCAGGCGGATGCGTTGCTCGGCAGGAAAACCGTCGCGCAGGGCGGGATCGAGGCCTTTTGTTTCCGAGCCGAACACGAACACGTCGCCCGGTAAAAAGGCCACGTCGCCGAACGGGCGTGAACCGCGCGTGGTCATGGCGAACATGCGCGCCGGGTCGGGCTGCGTGTCGGCCAGGAACGCTGCCCAATTCTTGTGCACCTTCATCTTGGCGTAATCGTGGTAATCGAGGCCGGCGCGCTTCATCTTGGCATCGTCGAGCGGAAAGCCCAGCGGTTCGACCAGGTGCAGCTGCGCGCCCGTGTTGGCGCACAGGCGGATGACGTTGCCCGTATTGGGCGGGATTTCAGGTTCTACCAAAACAACGTGAAACAAAATGCTCTCCTCATATATATAGCGAATTTAATGCGGCGGCGTGCGCGCCACGACCAGGATGCTGACCTTCGCCGCGCCCGCGCGCTTGCAGGCGGTCGCCAGGGCGTTGACGGTGTGGCCGCTGCTCATCACATCGTCGACGATGCCCACATGGCACCCATGCAATAACGCCCCATGTTCCGGCGCGATGGCGAATGCGTGCGCCAGGTTGGCTTGCCGTTCCTGTGGCGCCACGCCGCTTTGCGCCGGCGTTTCGCGCACGCGCAGCGCCAGGCGGGGCTGCAAATGTACGTCCAGCAGGCGCGCCAGTGGACGGGCAATTTCCAGCGCCTGGTTGAAGCCTCGCTCGGCCAGGCGGGCCGGGCCCAGCGGCACAGGACACAGCAGTTGCGGCGCCTCCCAAGTCGGTTGTTGCTGAATGGCAACATGCAGCAGTTCTGCCAACAGGGGCGCCAGCGCCAGGCGCGCGCCGAATTTCAGCTGCAGCAGCAACTGGTCGACGGGCGCCGCATAATCAAACGCCGTGATCGTGGCGTCGTATGCGGGCCTGTGGCGCAAACAGCGTCCGCACAGCGTTGCCACCTCAATGTCCGCGAGCGGATTGGCGCACTGGCGGCAGCGGGGGCGCAGTTGCCCCCGTCCTTGTCCCAGATACTGCGCGCGGCAGGGCGGGCACAGCACTTGCGGGCAGCCGATGCCACACAGCGCGCACTGGGCCGGCAGCACTGTGGCGCCCAGCCACTGGTGCAGCGCCCGCCAGGCGCCATCAAGCCGGGGCCGGGTGGCGGTCCGCATCGCGATGGCGTCGTTCCATGTACACTGCCGACATTATCTCACCTCCCCCGATTCAACATGCCAGTTCCCACCAGTCCGCCCAAAATGAGTGCGCCCATCGATACGGTGCAAGTACGCGATTTCTTTTCCCGTCCGGCGCGCATCGCGCCGTCGGACTTCCTGCGCCGCGAGGTATCACAGCGCATGCACGAGCGCCTGGAGCTGGTGAAAATCACGCCCTTGCGCGTGCTGGACGCCGGTTGCGGCCCCGGCGCGGACCTGGCGCAGTTGCACAAGGATTATCCCGCCGCGCAAATTATCGGTCTCGATGCAGCGCAAGCGATGATGCAGGCGGCGCGCGCGCCCGCGTCGAAACTGGCCGGCCTGAACCAGTTCCTCAGCAAGTTGCTGCCGGCCAAGGCAGGCGTGGATTTGCTGTGCGGCGACCTGGGCGACCTGCCGCTCGCGCAAGGCAGCATCGACCTCGTGTGGTCCAACCTGGCGCTGCACTGGCATGCCCAGCCTGACCGCGTGTTCGCCGAATGGCGGCGCGCGCTGCGCCTCGATGGCTTGCTGATGTTTTCCTGCTTCGGCCCCGACACCTTCCGCGAAGTGCGCGATGCGTTTGCCGAGGCGGACCTGTTTCCGCACGCCTTGCCCTTTGTCGACATGCACGACTTTGGCGACATGCTGGTCGAGACGGGGTTTTCCACGCCCGTGCTGGACATGGAGATCATCACAGTCACCTACGATACAGCGGAAAAACTGCTGGCGGACGTGCGCGCCTTTGGCGGCAACCCCTTGACCACGCGCCGGCGCGGCCTGATGGGCAAGGCGGCCTGGCAGCGCATGCTGGACGCGCTGGAAAAGATGCGCCGTCCCGACGGCAAGCTGGGCCTGAGTTTCGAGGTCATCTATGGCCACGCCTTCCGTCCCGCGCCGCGCGTGACGCGCAATGGCGAGGCCATCATTCGTTTTGACTTGCCCAGAAAACCCAAATAAAAGGGGAAAGAAACTGACACTTGGTCGCCATCCGCGCATGGATGCAGCAGCGTAGCGTTGCAAAGCGCGCGGCGGCCGGCAGAAGGGCGCGCACAAAGCCGATTATTGCTTGATGGATTCAAGTTTACTTGATTATAATCGTTGATTGTTTGTCAGCTTGCCAAGTAGAAAAAACAAGGGCTGCATACAAAATAAAAAAAACAAAGCAAGACTTATTCGAAGTTACTGCATTAGTATAGTAACCATCTTCCCCGCGAGGCCATTTCAAGGTGGGGAAGAAAAACAGGGTTCCAGCATGGTTGCGCGCCGCCGTTTTTGCTGCCGTAGCCAGCATGGAATTCGCTGGTGCTTGACGCACATGGCCGTATTCTGGCTGTGTTGCTTTCATGGAGGAGCGGCAGCGGTCCAGTACGGAGAAATCCGCAGCCGTTTAAAATATCATTATTTTTGGGTGGTTGGGGAAAACATGACACATGCAAAGCGACTTCAATCGTTGCTGCTCGGGCTGTCTTTGACAGCGTTTGGCATCGGGCGATGGGCCACGGCGGCACCGGCTGCCAGTACCTATCCCGGCACCGGCGGTCCCGTGCCGTTCGAAATGAATCTGCAACCGCCGGCGACACAGATCGCCCATGAAATCTACGATTTGCACACCCTGATGATGATCATCTGCCTGGTGATCTTCGTGGCCGTGTTCGGCGTCATGTTCTATTCCATCTTCAAGCACCGCAAGTCCCTGGGCCACAAACCGGCCACCTTCCACGAAAGCACCACCGTCGAGATCGCCTGGACCGTCGTGCCTTTCCTGATCGTCATCGGCATGGCCCTGCCTGCCACGCGCACCGTGGTGGGCATGAAGGATACCTCGAACGCCGATATCACCATCAAGGCCACGGGCATGCAGTGGAAATGGGGCTATGATTATCTGAAAGGCGAGGGCGAAGGCATTTCCTTCCTCTCCAACCTGGCCACGCCGCGCTCGCAAGTGGGCGCGCCAGGGGCGCCGCCGACGGAAAAGCGGGGAGAAAACTATCTGATCGAAGTCGACAATGAAGTCGTGGTGCCGGTCAACAAGAAGATCCGCGTGGTGCTGACGGCCAACGACGTCATCCACGCCTGGTCCGTGCCCGCCTTCGGCGTCAAGCAGGATGCGATTCCCGGCTTCGTGCGCGACACCTGGTTCAAGGCCGACCATATCGGCACCTTCCGCGGCAATTGCGCCGAACTGTGCGGCAAGGAACACGCGTTCATGCCCATCGTCGTCAAGGTCGTATCGGCAGATGACTACAAGGCCTGGGTTGATGTAAAACAAAAGGAAATGGCGGCATTGGCTGATGATCCAAGCAAGGTGTGGACCATCGACGAATTGAAGGTCAAGGGCGAGAAAGTGTATACGGCCAACTGCGTGCTCTGCCACCAGGCGACAGGCAAGGGCGTGCCCGGTGCGTTTGCAGCGCTGGACGGCTCTGCCGTGGTGAACGGTCCGAAAGCGGCACAGATGCATGTCTTGCTGAACGGGCAAAAGAGCGGCAAGTTCCCTGCTGAAATGCCAGCGTGGAAACAGCTGTCCGACACGGAAATTGCCGCAGTGATCACTTACACGCGCAATTCCTGGTCGAACAAGGCCGAAGAGAACATCGTTCAACCAGCCGAAGTCGTGGCTGCACGCAAGTAATTAGGAGCCGCACATGAGTACTAGCACGAGCACCTTGGATCACGCCGGTCACGACCACGCCCACGACCATCCCACTGGCTACCGCCGCTGGCTGTTTGCCACCAACCACAAGGATATCGGTACCCTGTACCTGTGGTTCTCGTTCATCATGCTGCTGTCGGGCGGCGTGCTGGCCCTGATGATCCGTACGGAACTGTTTCACCCAGGCTTGCAATTTTTTCACCCTGAATTCTTCAACCAGCTGACCACCATGCATGGCCTCGTGATGGTGTTTGGCGCCATCATGCCGGCCTTCGTCGGCTACGCCAACTGGATGATCCCGCTGCAAGTGGGCGCATCCGACATGGCGTTTGCCCGCATGAACAACTTCTCGTTCTGGCTGTTGCCGCCGGCAGCGCTGCTGCTGGCCACCTCCTTCCTCGTGCCGGGCGGCGCCACGGCTGCCGGCTGGACCCTGTATGCGCCGCTGTCGACGCAGATGGGCCCTGGCATGGACATGGCGATTTTCGCCATGCACCTGATGGGCGCCTCGTCCATCATGGGTTCGATCAACATCATCGTCACCATCCTCAACATGCGCGCACCGGGCATGACCCTGATGAAAATGCCGATGTTTTGCTGGACCTGGCTGATTACCGCGTACCTGTTGATCGCCGTCATGCCCGTGCTGGCCGGCGCCATTACCATGACCCTGACGGACCGCCATTTCGGCACCTCCTTCTTTAACGCGGCCGGTGGCGGCGACCCCGTCATGTACCAGCACATCTTCTGGTTCTTCGGCCACCCCGAGGTCTACATCATGATCTTGCCGGCCTTCGGCATCGTCTCGCAGATCCTGCCCGCGTTTGCCCGCAAGCCATTGTTCGGTTACGCGTCGATGGTGTACGCCACGGCCTCGATCGCGATTCTGTCCTTCATCGTCTGGGCGCACCATATGTTTACCACCGGCATGCCGGTGACCAGCCAGCTGTTCTTCATGTACGCGACCATGCTGATCGCCGTGCCGACGGGCGTGAAAGTGTTCAACTGGATCGCCACGATGTGGAAGGGTTCCATGACGTTCGAAACGCCGATGCTGTTCTCGGTGGGCTTCATCTTCGTCTTCACCATGGGCGGCTTCACTGGCCTGATTCTGGCCGTGACCCCGATCGACATCCAGCTGCAGGATACTTATTATGTGGTGGCCCACTTCCACTATGTGCTGGTGGCCGGTTCGCTGTTCGCCCTGTTCGCTGGCTTCTACTACTGGTCGCCGAAATGGACGGGCCATATGTACAACGAGACGCGCGGCAAGATCCACTTCTGGCTGTCCTTGATCACGTTCAACGTGACCTTCTTCCCGATGCACTTCCTGGGCCTGGCCGGCATGCCGCGCCGCTACGCCGACTATCCGGCGCAGTTCACGGACTTCAATATGATCGCCTCGATCGGCGGCTTCGGCTTTGGCCTGATGCAGGTGTACTTCCTGTTCTTCGTGGTCTTGCCGACCATCCGCGGCGGCAAGGCTGCGCCAGCGAAACCATGGGAAGGTGCGGAAGGCCTGGAATGGACCGTGCCGAGCCCGGCGCCATTCCACACGTTTGAAACCCCGCCGACAGTGAAATGAGGTATCGCGGGCCGGCGTGTTGCGCGGCCCGTCTTGAATAAAGTGCCTGTCATGACCGAACGTAAAAAACCGAACAACCTGCGTACCGGGCTGATCTTGGCCGCTTTGGCGGCCTTCTTCTTCCTGTCCGTATTCGTCAAGCGCATGTGGCTCTGACGTGACGATGCCCCACCAACAGGAAACACGCGGCCTGAACCGCAAGATGCTGGGCAAGCTGATCGTCATTGCCATCCTGATGTTTGGCTTTGGCTACGCCCTGATTCCCGTCTACAAGCAGATTTGCGAGGTGATGGGCATCAACGTGCTGACGCAAAAAGATGGCACGGTGGCTTACGATAACAATACGCAGGTCGATACGACGCGCAGCATCACCGTCGAGTTTGACGGCAATGCGCAGGGGCCATGGCGCTTCCGCCCGACCGTGTCGAGCATGCAAGTGCATCCGGGCGAACTGGTGACCGTCCTGTATGAAGTGGTCAACACGCAAAACCGCGTCGTCAACGCGCAAGCCATCCCCAGCTATGCGCCGCAAAGTGCCACGCCGCATTTCAAGAAGGTCGAGTGTTTCTGCTTCAAGCAGCAGACCTTGAAACCCCACGAAGCGCGGCAGATGCCGGTGGTGTTCTTCCTCGATCCGGCCCTGCCGAAAGAGGTGAAAACCATCACCTTGTCGTACACGTTTTTCGAGATTGCCGGTCTGAGCCAGGCTCAAACGCCGGCCGTCCAATAGGAGAGTGCCATGGGCGAATCCAAGCAGCCTGAAAAAGCGTCATTCCTGTATTCGCTGCGGGCCGTGGTGTGGTCATTCACGGGTCTGCGCCGCAAGAGCGATTTCGACACGGATTCGGCCAAGCTCAATCCCGTGCACATCGTCATCGCCGGCTTCCTGGTGGTGGCTTGCCTGATCGGCGTCCTGATTTCGATTGTTAAATTCGTCGTTTTATAAATTATAAAAAACCACCCTATAAGTTTTTGAGGAGATGATGATGAGTTCCAACCACGCCGCCGTACCTTATTATTTCGTGCCCGGCCCGTCGCGCTGGCCCATGCTGGGCGGCGCCAGCCTGCTGCTGACCATGATCGGCGCCTCGGCCTGGGTCAACGACGTCTCCTGGGGCCCGTACGTGAATTACCTGGGCATCGCCGGCATCCTGCTGGTGCTGTATTTCTGGTTCGGCGACGCCATCAGCGAATCGGAGCAGGGCCTGTACAGCGAGCGCATCGATCATTCCTTCCGCTGGAGCATGAGCTGGTTCATCTTTTCGGAAGTCATGTTTTTCGCCGCCTTCTTCGGCGCGCTGTTCTATGCGCGCAGCATTTCCATGCCGTGGCTGGCCGATCTCGACCACAAGGTGATCTGGCCCGACTTTGCCGCCCACTGGGGTAATACGGGCCCGGCTGGCACGGTGCAGGAATTTACCACCATGACGCCGTTCTGGATTCCAACGATCAATACGGCCTTGCTGCTGACGTCGGGCGTCACCCTGACCATCTCGCACCACGCACTGCGCGCCGGCCACCGCGCCATGACGGCCCTGTTCCTGTTCGCCACCATCGTGCTGGGCGCGATCTTCATGGGCTTCCAGGTCTACGAATACATGCACGCCTACAGCGAACTGAATTTGAAATTGACGTCGGGCATCTACGGCGCCACCTTCTTCATGCTGACGGGCTTCCACGGTTTCCACGTGACCCTGGGCGCCATCATGCTGTCCGTCATCCTGTACCGCGTGCTGAAGGGCCACTTCACGCCCGACCACCACTTCGGCTTCGAAGGCGCCGCCTGGTACTGGCACTTTGTCGACGTCGTCTGGCTGGGACTGTACGTGGTCGTGTATTGGTTATAATGGCGGGGCAGGGCCTGCGTCGTTGACGCTTGCGCCTGCACCATAAAAAAAGCCGTACCGGGAGATCCTGGGTACGGCTTTTTTCTTAGCGTGAAGAATTTGCCAATCAGGCAAGAAGAAGCTTAATGTATACCGGTCGGCTGGATGTAGCCCAGATGATGCGCCAGCAGGATCAGCAGGAACAGCGTGATCGACAAGCCCACGCGCAGGGCCAGCGCCTGCACGGTGCGGTTGCTCTTGCCCTTGTCGCGCATGAGGAAGAACAGGGCCGAGCCCAGGCTGCCCAGGATCAGGATGAAGGCAATGGCAACGAGGATTTTCATGGATGGTAGCGCCAGGCTTGAGGAGGTTTCATTGTAATGCGTATCCGCTTCCATTTTAGATGGATTCCATTTGTTGTAATGCTGCTACTGGTGGCCCTGGGGGTGTCGCTGGCGCAATGGCAGCAGCGCCGTGGCGACGAGAAACTCGCCCGCGCCGCCCGTCTCGCGGCGGGCAACCAGGCCGCACCGCTGGCATTGACGGCCGTGCCCTTGCTGCCGGCCGATGCGCAAGCGATCGAATACCGCCGCGTCACCGTCACGGGCCGCTTCGTGCCTGCCTGGACGGTCTACCTGGACAACCGCCCGTACAAGGGCCAGGCGGGCTTCCACGCGCTCACGCCATTCCAGATCGACGGTTCCGCCATGCACGTGCTGGTGGCGCAGGGCTGGTTGCCGCGCAACAATGCCGAGCGCACGCGCATTCCCGATTACGCCACGCCCGCGGGCACGATGACCATTAGCGGCATCGCGCGCCTGAACGCGGGTCACGTGATGGAACTGGGCACGGCGCCGGCCCTGGCGCCACACGCCATCGTGCAAAATGCCGATATCGGCCAGCTGGCCCAGGCCAGCGGCCTGGCCTTGCAGCCCTTCCTTATCGAACAAACAGTTGATTCAGTTGATTCGACAGCGGCGCCAGCGGCCAGCGCGCTTCCCGTGCGCGACTGGCCGGCGCCCGATCTGGGCGTCGACAAGCACCGCGGCTATGCATTCCAGTGGTATGCACTGGCACTGATGGCTTTTCTATTTTTTGTCTTTACAGGATTTCGACGTGCAAACAAACAGCCCTGAAACAACACAAGACAGCACCGGCAAGCAGGTACAGAACACGGGGCGGTGGAAACTATTGGCCGTGGTGGCCGTGTGCGCCTTTCCCATCATCGCCTCGTATTTCACGTATTACATCATCAAGCCGACGGGCCGCAACAACTACGGCGCCCTGATCGACCCCCGTTTGCACCCGATTCCCGAAGCCCGGCTGCAGGTGACGGAACTCGACGGCAAGGCCGCGCCGCTGGCGCAGTTCAAGGGCAAGTGGGTGCTGCTGCAAACGGGGCCATCCGATTGCCAGGAAGCATGCAAGAAGCAATTATTTGACATGCAACAACTGCGCCTGATGCAAGGCAAGGAACGCGAACGCCTGGAACGGGTCTGGCTGGTGACGGATGCGCAGCCGCTCGACACGCTGGTGATGCGCGAATTCGACGGCACCAGCATGCTGCGCGTGAATAACGACGCCCTGAAAGCCTGGCTGCCCGTGGAGGCGGGCGGCAAGACCAGCGACCACCTGTATCTGATCGATCCGCTGGGCAATCTGATGATGCGTTTCCCGAAAGATGCGGACCCGAACAAGATCAAGAAAGACATCGCCAAGCTGCTCAAAGCTTCGGCGATCGGTTAAGGAGTCTGCATGCCGACGATGCATCTCTCCGCGCTGGCCCAGCTGGGCTTGACAGGTTTGCTGGTGGCGCTGCTGCCATTGACCATGGTCTGGGTGTCCGCGGACGCCAATAAATACCGCAAGCTGGTGTGGATCGCCGTCTTTTTGACGGTCGACCTGATCATGTTTGGCGGCTTTACGCGCCTGTCCGATTCCGGCCTCGGTTGCCCGGACTGGCCAGGCTGTTATGGTTCCGCCAATCCCTTCCTCGCGCACGAGCACATCGTGGCGGCGGAAACCCTGATGCCGACGGGCCCCGTGACGGTGGTCAAGGCGTGGATTGAAATGACGCACCGCTACCTGGCCATGGCCATTGGCGTGCTGATCGTGGCGATGATGGTGCAGGCGTGGCGCCAGTGGAAGAAAAGCAAACGCCAGGAATTTGCGCCGGCGTTGCCGACGGCGCTGTTTTTGTTCGTCTGCCTGCAGGGCGCGTTCGGTGCCTGGACCGTCACATTGAAACTGCAACCGGTGATCGTCACCATCCACTTGCTGCTGGGCATGGGGCTGCTGGCCATGCTGACGTGGCTGGGCGGGTGCCAGGACCATGCCGTCAAACCCTTGCTGCGCGCCGATGCGGATGCGTCCGTGCTGCGCCCCGTGCGCGCGCTGGCCGTCATGTCGCTCGTGTTGCTGACCATGCAGATCGCGCTGGGCGGCTGGGTGAGCACCAACTACGCCACCCTGGCCTGCACGGATTTCCCCCTGTGCGGCGGCAAAGTCATTCCGGAGATGGATTTCGAGCATGGTTTCCATTTGTGGCGCGAGCTGGGCAAGACGGCCGCCGGCCATTACTTGCCGTTTTCCGCGCTGACGGCCATCCATTGGGTGCACCGCAATTTCGCCTTCATCGTGCTGGCCGGTGTCGGCTATACGGTGTTGCGTGCGTGGAAACTTCCATCCTTGCGCGGCACGGCCCGCTGGCTTGCCTTGGTGCTGGCCCTGCAGGCGGCTACGGGCCTGGCGACGATCTACCTGAGCTGGCCATTGTCGATTGCCGTCCTGCATAACGGCGGGGCGGCGCTGCTCGTGTTGTTGCTGACCATGTTAAACTACAAGGCTAAATTCCAATTCGATGTAGCGCGTAATGTTCAGCGCGCTTGCGCCTCCGCGACAGTGCCCCCTGCATCAGCCAGTCCTTCCCGTACCGCATAAATGACTACTCAGACCATCAGCCGTAAACCATCCCCCCGCATCGCCCAGTACTGGGCGCTGACCAAGCCGCGCGTGACGCAACTGGCCGTGTTTTGCGCCGTCATCGGCATGTTCCTGGCCAGCGAGGAGTTGCCAGACTGGCGCGCGGTGGTGTTTGGCACCCTCGGCATCTGGCTGCTGGCCGGCGCTGCGTTTGCCGTCAACTGCCTGGCCGAGCGCGAAATCGATGCGCGCATGGCCCGCACGGCGCGCCGCCCCATGGCCATGGGCGACATCAGCGTCAAGCAGACGGTGGTGTTCGCGCTGGTGATCGGCGGCCTGGGCATGGCGATTCTGTATAACCTCGTCAATCCGCTGACCATGTGGCTGACCTTTGTTACCTTTGTCGGCTATGCCTTGATCTACACCATGGTGCTGAAACCGGCCACGCCGCAAAATATCGTCATCGGCGGCCTGTCCGGCGCCATGCCGCCTGCGCTGGGCTGGGCTGCCGTCGCCAACGACGTGCCGATGCAGGCCTGGTTGCTGGTCTTGATCATCTTTGTCTGGACGCCGCCGCACTTCTGGGCGCTGGCCATGTACCGGCGCGACGATTACGCGCGCTCGGGCTTGCCCATGCTGCCCGTCACGCACGGCTTGAAATTCACGCAATTTCACGTCTGGCTGTATTCGATCGCGCTGGCCGCTACCACCTTGTTGCCCTTTGCCGTGCGCATGAGCGGCCTGATCTACCTGGCCTCGGCCGTGTTGCTCAACGCCGGTTTCCTGTATTACGCGTGGAAGATGTACCGCCACTACACGGACTTGATCGCGCGCAAAGCGTTTACGTATTCCATCATTTATCTGGCATTGCTGTTCGCGGCCCTGCTGGTCGATCACTACATTCCCATCGGAACATGAAAAAAACCCTGACCTTGTTGTTGGCGGCCGCCCTGGTCGCCGTCCTCGCCGGCTGCGGCAAGCCGGCCGCGCCCAAGCTGGCATTCAAGAACACGGACGTGACGGGCCTCGGCTATGCGCGCGAGTTCGCGCTGACGGACCACACGGGCCACCCGCGCACCCTGGCCGACTACAAGGGCAAGCTGGTGCTGATGTTCTTCGGCTATACGCAATGCCCGGACGTCTGTCCCACGACCATGGCCGACATGGCGCAGGTGATGCAGGCAATGGGCCCGCAGGCGGAGCAGGTGCAAGTGCTGTTCGTCACCGTCGACCCCGAGCGCGACACGCAAGCCTTGCTGGCGCAATATGTGCCCGCCTTCGACAAGCGCTTCGTGGGCCTGTATGGCGATGCGGCCGCGACGGCCAGGGTGGCCAAGGAATTCAAGGTGTATTACGCCAAGGTCGAGGGTGAAACGGATAGCAGCTACACGGTCGACCACACGGCCGGCACCTATGTGTTCGACCGCGAAGGCAAGATCCGCCTGTTCGTGCGCCACGGCGAAAAACCTGCCGCCATCGCGCACGATCTTAAACTTCTGCTATCCTGACCCGGTCGCGCCCCCAGGCGCCATCTTCAGGATTTGCAGTACATGGATAAACGTTTCGAGCCCCACGCCCGCCTGGCAGCCATCATCTTCTTGCTGATCGGCTGCTTTTTCGTCTTGCGGCCCTTCCTGGCAGCCATGCTGTTTGCCGCCTGCGTGGGTATTTCCAGCTGGCCCCTGTATATCCTCCTGCTGGAACGCCTGAAAGGCCGGCGCAACTGGGCGGCGTCCATCATGACCGTATCGCTGATCCTCGTTATCGTGCTGCCGCTGGCCCTCGTCACCTACAACCTGGCCGACAATGTCTCGCGCATCTATGAACAGTTGCGCACGGCGCTGGAATCGGGCGGCCTGCATCCGCCGGCCTGGCTGGCCAGCATCCCCGTGGTGGGCGACACCATCGATGGCTACGTGCGGCGCCTGCTGGAAGACCGCGAGGAATTATTGAATTTGGGTAAGACCATGCTGGAGCCGGCGCGCCATTTCCTCGCTTCCGGCGGCATTTTGCTGGGTACGGGTCTGGCGCAGACCAGTCTGGCCGTGTTTGTCAGCTTCTTCCTCTACCGCGATGGCCAGCAACTGAGCCGTGCCCTGATGACGGGCGCCGGCCGCATCATCGGCGACAGCGCGCCGGGCGTGGGCCTGACCATCAGCCGCACCGTGCGCGGCGTCATGTACGGCTTGCTGGGCACGGCGCTGGCGCAGGCGCTGGTGGCGGTGATCGGCTTTCTGATCGCTGGCGTGCCCGCCGTGGCGCTGCTGGGCGTGGCCACCTTCATCTTTTCGCTGATCCCCGTGGGGCCGCCCCTGATCTGGGGCGGCGCCGCCATCTGGCTGTTTACGGACGGGCAGACGGGCTGGGGCATCTTCATGCTGGTGTGGGGCGCGCTGCTGATCAGCGGCGTGGACAACGTGGTCAAACCCATGTTGATCAGCCGCGGCAGCAGCTTACCGTTTTTGCTGGTGCTGCTGGGCGTGCTGGGCGGCGTGCTGGCCTTCGGCTTCGTCGGCATCTTCATCGGACCGACCCTGCTGGCGGTGCTGTACAGCTTGCTGCAAACGTGGACGGTGGGGGAAACCACCGTGCCGCAGGGCAAGGATACGATTACCTTGAAAAAAGATTAATCGCGTAAGTCCGCATCGAGGTCGCGTTCCTGCTTGGGGATCACCTTGATCAGTACGATGCGGGGCCCGTTCATCTTCTTGACGACGATGTCGAAGTCGACAAAGGTGATGCGCTGGCCCTGCTTCGGAATGTCCCCCAGCTTGACCATGATCAAGCCACCCACCGATTCCACGTCATCCAGCCCCAGTTCCTCGTTTTCGATATCGATGCCGAGGATGCGTTCGAGCGAGAAGATGGGCAGGCTGGCCTTGCCGATCAGGGTGCCGTCGCTTTGCTTGAGCCAGTCGTTTTCATTGCGGCGGAATTCATCGCGGATTTCGCCGACCATGGCGCCGAGCAAGTTATCGAGCGTGATGAAACCCAGCGGGCGCTTGCCCTTTTCGCCGATCAGGGCGAAGTGGGGCGCACCATCGCGGAAGCGGCGGAACAGTTCCAGCGCCGGCGTGCGCGCGGAAATGATGTCCACGGGACGCAGAAACGGCGTGAGCGAGGTGATCGGTTTGCCTGCCTGCTGGGCAAAGAACAGGTCTTTCAGGTGCACCACGCCCAGCACGTCGTCTTCATTCATGTCGAAATACGGGTAGCGGCTGAAGCGGTTGCGCAGCACCGTGTCGAGGTTTTCTTCCAGGGTGTTTGACGCGTACAGGGCGATCACTTCGTTGATCGGGCGCATCAGGTCCGACACCGTCATTTGTTCAAAATCAAGCGACTGCGCCAGGATGTTGCGCTCGTCGCGCGTAAACTTCTCGCCGGGCTGGCTGGTGCGCAGGATCAGCTTGAGTTCTTCGGACGAGTAATGGGCATCGTGGCCGCCCTTGCCGGACAGGCCCGCCATGCGCAGCACCCAGTTGGCGCTGGCGTTGAGCAGGTAAATGGCCGGGTACATGGCCCAATAGAAACCATACAGGGGAATCGCGCTCCACAGGCCGACGGCTTCCGGGTTGCGGATGGCCATCGATTTGGGCGCCAGTTCGCCCACGACGATATGCAGGAAGGAAATGACGCTGAAGGCAACGACGAAGGAGACGCCATGGATCAGTTCTTGCGAGGTGATGCCGACGGCGCCGAACACGGGTTCCAGCAAGCCGGCAAACGCCGGTTCGCCGACCCAGCCCAGGCCCAGCGACGCCAGGGTAATACCTAGCTGGCAGGCGGACAGGTAGGCGTCCAGTTGGCCATGCACCTTGGACAGGATGCGGCCCCGCAATCCCTGTGTCCTGGCGATGGCGCGGATGCGCGTGCGCCGCAATGTGACGATGCCAAACTCGGCGGCAACAAAAAAACCGTTCAGCGCGACCAGGAAGAGGGCGAGCAGGACTAGCAAGACATTGTGCATGGGGGCGCTGAAGATGGGCTGTAAAAACGTCATCTTAAACGACGAAGGGCGGCATAACCTAATTTAGCCGCGCGCCCAGCCCGTGCAGGCGGGTGCGCGCGGCGGTTTTGTCACGCTTTTTCAGCCTTTGGCCGCCGTTTGCGGTCCGCCGCGCATGGCAAAGACCATGACGGCCGAGACGATGGCGGGGATGGCAACGACGAGGAAAATCGTGCTGTTGGGCCAGTTCAGGCGGATCAGCTCGCCACCGAGCACAGGGCCTATGATGGAGCCGATGCGCCCGATGCCCAGGCTCCAGCCTATGCCCGTCGAGCGCAGGGTGGTCGGGTAGTAGCTGGCCGCCAGGGCATTGACGGCAGGCTGGCCGCCCACCACGCAAAAGCCCGCGATGAAGATGGTGATGAAGAGGAAGGCCAGCGACACGTCGGGACGGCCGATCAGGGCGATGGCGACCGCCGCGACGAGGAAGCATGGCAGCAGGATGCGGCGGAAGCTGGAGCGGTCGATCAGCTGGCCCATGACGAGCGTGCCGATGGTGCCGCCCACTTGCAGGGCCGTGCCCGCCAGCACGGCGTTGGCCGTGGACAGGCCTGCTTCCTTGGCAATGGTGGGCAGCCAGTTGGACAGGAAGTATAAATTCAGCAAGTTCATGAAGTTGATGACCCACAGCAAGATCGTCATCTTCGCGCGGCCCCCCGTAAACAATTGCAGCACGGGCGCGCCCTTGTGGGCCTTCTCATGCACGACATACTGGGTATTGGCCGTAATAGTCACCGTTGGATCGATGCGTTTCAACCACTGCGCCACCTTGTCGAGCTTGCGTTGCTTGAGCACCAGGAATTGCATCGATTCCGGCAGCAGGAAGAACATCAGCACGCCGATCACCAGCGGCACCACGCCGCCCACGTAAAATACGGATTGCCAGCCGAATGCGGGAATCAGCGCGGCCGACAGCAAGCCACCGAGCACGGCGCCCAGGGTAAAACCGCACGAAACCAGCATCATCAGTGTGACTTTCTTGCGCAGGGGGCTGTATTCGCCGGCCAGCGCCATGGCGTTCGGCATTACGGCTCCCAGGCCCAGGCCCGTGATGAAACGGATCAGCTGCAATTGCTCGATGTTGGTCGCCAGCGGCGTGACCAGCATGCACAGCGAAAAGAAGATGGTCGAGCCGATCAGTACGGGGCGGCGGCCGAACTTGTCGGCCGTGATGCTGAAGACGAGCGAGCCGACCAGCATGCCCAGCAGGCCCGCGCCAAACACGGGGCCAAGGTTGGCCTTGCTGACGTGCCAGTCGGCGATGATGGCGGGCGCCACATAACCCATCGCCTGCACGTCGAAACCATCCATGATGACGCACAGCCCGCACAGGATCAGCATGCCGATCTGGAAGGAGCCGATCTTGTTGTGATTGATGAGATCGGGAATATCGATCGTCTTGCCTGCCGTGGACATGGTGCCGTTCCTTTTTTTTATGGTGATCGCGCCCTTCCGGCGAGGGACAGGCGCGTGTTTGTCTCAGGCTTCATTACAATCGCTTTTGATTGATTATTCAAACGTTATTTTCGAATGGATTTATCAGGTTTCCTTGTGAATCTTCGGCGAGCGCTGGATGGCCGCCAGGATCACGTCCAGCGCCGGGTGCATGATCTTGCGTTCATTCGAGATGACGTAAAACTGCTCGCGCAGGGAAGAAGCGTCGCCCACCAGCACGGCGCCGAATTGCTCCTCAATCTCGCCGGCCAGGCTGGCCGAGGCGAAGAACAGGCCCAGGCCCTTGCGGCCAAACGCGTTGAGCATGGCGTTGTCTTCGAATTCGCCGACCACGTCGGGGCGCACGCCTTGCTGCACCATCCATTCATCGATGCGTCCGCGCAGGGCGTTGTTACGCGCGGGCAGCAGAAATGGCGCGCCGTGCAGGCTATGCGGGAAATTGTCGCGGTATTGTCCGGCCAGCGCAGGGATGGCGAACAGCTTCATGGCGCTTTCGCCCCACAGGTGGCTCGACACGCGCAGGCTGGCGCCGGCCGGCACGGCGCGGTCCGTCAACACCAGGTCCAGCTTGTGCAGGGCCAGGTCGGCCAGCAGGGATTCGAATTCATCTTCCAGGCAGACCAGCTTGACGGGCTTGTCCAGGCTGCGCGTGGCGTCGAGCATGCGATACGCCATCAGTTTCGGCAGCGAATCTGAAATGCCCACCGTCAGGCGCATCTTTTCCGCGTCGGAGTCGGCCAGCGCGTCCTGCATCTGTTCACCGAGCAGGAAAATCTGGTCCGCGTAGCCGAGGGCCAGCCGGCCCGCTTCCGTCGGTACCAGGCGCCGTCCCTGCGGCTGCAGCAGGGACTTGCCCAGTTCCTTTTCCAGCAGGGCCAGCTGGGTGCTGATGGTTTGCACGGCCAGGCCCAGGCGTTCGGCCGCGCGCGTCACGCCTCCTTCCTTGGCGACCACCCAAAAGAAGTACAAATGGCGGTAATTGAAACCGGTCGTTTTCATCGCGTGACCCTATCTTCTGTTTTTTCGAAGTAATACTTCCATTATCTTCCATTTTTAAATGTGTCGCATGTCCTTATACTACGTTCCATTGAATTTGGATAACGGGGAACTATCGATGAAACATTTCAGAGTGTCATTTCTAGTGACATTTATCTGCCTCGGCATTTCCGCCTGGTGGGGTTACACGCACGGTGGCGTGTCGACCATGCTGTCGGCATTGGGCATTGCGGTGATCCTGGGCGTGATGGAAGTCTCGCTGTCGTTTGACAACGCGGTGGTCAATGCCTCGGTGCTAAAGAACTGGGACAAGTTCTGGCAGAACCTGTTCCTCGGCGTGGGTATCATCATCGCCGTCTTCGGCATGCGTCTGCTGTTCCCGCTGGTCATCGTGGCGCAAGCGGCGGACCTGGGCTTGCTGGAAGTATGGAATCTGGCCCTGAGTAATCCGGAACAGTATTCGATGCACCTGACGAATCACCACGCGGAAGTGGCAGCTTTCGGCGGCATCTTCCTGCTGCTGGTGTTCTTGAACTTCCTGCTGGACTCGGAAAAAGAAACGCACTGGCTGGGCCGTATTGAAGAAAAACTGGGCGCGCTGGGCAAGATCTCGTCGATTTCCGTGATGATCGCGCTGGGTACCCTGATGGTCAGCCTGTCGATGATCGAAGAAGGTCAGAAGCTGGTGGTCTTGACGGCCGGCCTGTGGGGTATTTTGACCTACGTGGGCGTCGATGTGATCAGTGGCTTGCTGGAAGGCGATAACGGCGATGGCAACATGGGTGACATTATCAAGCGCGGCGGTATTGGCGGCTTCCTGTACCTGGAAGTGCTCGACGCCTCGTTCAGCTTTGACGGCGTGATCGGCGCGTTTGCCATCACCAAGGATGTCGTGATCATCATGCTGGGCCTGGCGATCGGTGCGATGTTCGTGCGTTCGATGACGGTGTTCCTGGTGCGCAAGGGTACGCTCGACGAGTTCGTTTATCTGGAGCACGGTGCGCACTATGCGATCGGTATCCTGGCCGTGATCATGTTGGTCAGCATGAAGTTCCACATTCCCGAGATCTTCACGGGTCTGATCGGCGTGGCCTTCATTCTCGCCTCGCTGTGGTCGTCGATCCGCTACAAGCGCAGGATGGCCCTCGAAGAAGGCAAGACGGAAGCGCTGGAATCCGTCAAGGCAACAGTAGCGTAAAGAATGCGCGGCAAACGACTACACCGGTTTGTCGGCAAGTTGTAGCAAGCGTCGCCGCCGGCCTGGGGAGTCAGGCCGGTGGAGGGCGCCAGGTGTTATTTATTTCATTAGCTGGACTTTATTTCACATAGGAGAAATACATCATGGCAATCAGTCTGCAAAAAGGCGGCAACGTCAACCTGAGCAAGGAAGCCCCCGGCATCTCGAAAATGATCATCGGCCTGGGCTGGGATGCCCGCGCCACCGACGGCGCCGCGTTCGACATCGACGGTTCCGTGTTCCTGCTGAAGGCCGACGGCAAGGTACGCGCCGACGTCGACATGATTTTCTACAACAATCTGAAATCGAGCGACGGCTCCGTCACCCACTCGGGCGACAACACCACCGGCGCCGGCGATGGCGACGATGAAACCGTCATCGTCGACCTGGCCACCGTGCCAGCCGAGATCGACAAGATCGCCGTCTGCGTGACGATACACGATGCCGAAGCGCGCAAGCAAAACTTTGGTATGGTATCGAAGGCTTACGTGCGTTGCGTGAATGCCAACGGCAACACGGAAATCGCCCGCTTCGACCTGTCGGAAGACGGTTCGGCGGAAACGGCCATGGTCTTCGGCGAAATCTACCGCAATGGCGCGGATTGGAAATTCAAGGCCATCGGCCAAGGCTACAAGGGCGGTCTGGGCCCGCTGGCAGCATCGTTCGGCGTCGGCGTTTAAGTTGTAAATATCAGGGCGATCCGCAGTGCGGGCCGCCCCCATCATTACCAAGTTGAGGAAGGAACAGTCAGATGCCAGTTTTCAATATTACCGGGGACGTCGACCCGTTCCTGCATGTGTCGCTTGCCAAGGGCGAGAAGATTTATTGCGAATCCAACGCGATGGTGATGATGGAAACCAATCTTGAGCTGAAAGGCAAGATGACTGGCGGTATAGGCGCCGCGCTGATGCGCACCTTTGCCAACGGTGAATCGTTCTTTCAGCAGCATATCGAGGCCATGCGGGGCGACGGCGATTGTCTGCTGTCGCCCACCTTGCCCGGCGCGATGCGGGTGCTCGAGGTTGGCGCCCAGCAATACATGATCAGCGATGGCGCCTTCGTGGCAGCCAGTTCTGGCGTGGAATTGAAGGTGCGCACGCAAAGCCTTGGCAATGCGCTGTTTGCCCAGAGCGGTGGTTTTTTCATCACCGAGACGGCAGGCAGCGGCCAGTTGGCGGTGTCCGGTTTTGGCGCGATGTCGATACTGGAAGTGACTCCTGGCAAGGACGTGGTGATCGATAACTCGCATGTCGTGTGCTGGGATAACCGCCTGCAATACGAAATTTCCATGACGACCGGCAGCAGCGGCGGCTTTCTGGGTAATTTGATCAATAGCCAGACCAGCGGCGAGGGCATGGTGCTGAAGTTTTCAGGCACGGGGAAAATTCTCGTGTGCTCGCGCAACCGCGCGGCCTTCCTCGCCTGGACGCAAAGCAAGCCGGCGTAATCAAGCAGTAACTAACTCAACAGGAGCAATGCGTATGTCTGTCAATTTGAGCAAAGGCCAGAAGATTTCTCTGGACAAAGAAGCTGGTGCCACCCTGACCCGTATCACCATGGGCCTGGGCTGGGATGCCGTCAAGACCAAGGGTTTCCTGGGCTTCGGTTCGAAGACCGAAGCCGTCGACCTGGACGCCTCGTGCGTCATGTTCGACGAAAACAAGAGCACGTCCGACATTGTCTGGTTCCGTCAGCTGAAAAGCAAGGATGGCAGCATTGTCCACACGGGCGACAACCGTACGGGCGCGGGCGATGGCGACGACGAACAGATCAATGTCGATCTGTCGACAGTGCCGGCGCACGTGAAAAGCCTGGTCTTCACCGTCAACAGCTTTACTGGCCAGAACTTCTCGCAGGTGGAAAACGCCTATTGCCGCATCTTGAATGCCAGCAATAACCAGGAAGTCGCGCGTTTCAACCTGTCTGTGCAAGGTTCCCACACGGCACAGATCATGGCCAAGTTGTACCGCCATAACGGCGAATGGAAGATGCACGCCATCGGCGAAAACGGCAACGGTCGCACGTTTGACGACTTAATGCCGCAAATTGCCGTGCATCTATAAACGTCAGGCCAAATCTGCTGCGCGCCGCGATTTGCGGCCTGTGATGCTCACTGTGCCTTCGCACAGCTGCGCTTCTCGGCCACAACTCGCATTCGCTCGCGACGATTTTGCCAGACGTTGTTAAGGAGCAGTACGCAGCGGGCGGGGGACGGACCGGATACCGGCCCTTGTCCGCTGCTCTAAGTTTAGGAGAGTATGTCGTGATGCGATTGCTGATAGCCTTGCTATTTCCGTGTCTCACGTTTTTCATGCTGGGGCGCCCGCTGGCCGGTGCCGCCGCCTTGATCTTGCAGTGCACTGTGATCGGCTGGGCGCCGGCGGCCCTGTGGGCCCTGTACACGGTGAACCAGCATAAAACGGAGCAGGAACTGGAAGGTGCGTTAAGCCGCAGCTACATGCGCAGGCGTAGTCGGTTGATTTAAATCAGCCGGGCGCTTGGAATCCTTGCGCTAATGACACTCACGAGTAATCGTGCGTGTCATTTTTTTTTGTGCGCCCAGCATGGGCGCACTCTTGTGGGTGAAAGTCCCGCCGCGAGCTGGCCACAGCGAACGAAGTGAAGCGCAACTGCGGAAAGGCGAACGACCGTGGGGAGGAAGCGTAGAGCGAAACTGCGAGCCGATGGACAAGAACCGGATAGAAGGCGTTGCTGATCAGGGCGAGCAGGCAAGCAACCGCGAAGCTCTTGTGGCCAAGGATCAGGCGGCGTACATCCGGCGGTTGTGCAGGGAAGGAGTGCGTTCTTGCCTGGGGAGATCTCGCCTCGCGCCTGAAAGGGCGACGGTGGAAACCGGAGCGAGAAGTCAGCAGAGGCCGTAGTAGTCGGGGGGGCTGGGCTGGGAAGGCCGAAATCCCAGACAAAGGGCCGATGGAGCGGGAGGGTGAGTCTACCTGACCATCTGAGATGGATAGGCTTCAGATGCCCGGAAGATGAATATGGGCGTCATGTTCGGGTATAGACATGCCGACCTCAACCGTTTCAAACGCCCGGTGCGGACCCGCATGCCGGGTGGTGTGGGAGGGGGGCGGTCATTGTGGCCGCCCCCTATCCCGATATGCCGCGTACCACGCGGCGCAATGCGCTGGCGCAGCAAGCTGGCACTGCAAGCCCGCGCTTTTTTTATTTGGATGGGTCGTTGCTTTCCTGCAGTTCCACCACCTTGCCATCTTCCCTGACGGTGCTGCCGTCGAACACCACCGTCGAGTGTCCGCCCATCATGGGCAGCGTCAGCGTGACCTTGTCGCCATCTTGCGCGTAGGTTCCCTGTGCGGAACAGGTGCCGAATTCAGGCGTGGCCCGCACGCCCGAACGGTCGGCGATCAGGAAGTAAAACAGGGTTTCGCAACTGTTGCCACGGCCACCGCTGCTGGCCATCAGGATGTATTCGCGCTGCTCAGGCAATTTGAACACGCGCACAGGTTTTTGCCAATGCGCATCGTCACCGCTGAACAGGAGCTGCTCATTGAGGGCGATGCCATTTTGGCCATTCTGCATTTCCACTTTCGACAGCTTGCCAGCCACCGTGTCCAGCGGCGTCGGTAGCCCATCCGCATTGCTGTCCAGCGAACCACTTTCCGTGTGGGCCGCTGGCAGCGCAGCCATTGCCACGCTGGCTGCCTGACTCTCGTTGGTGCTGGCAAGAATGGCTGCCATTTCCGTGTTCAACTGATCGTCTGCGGCACTTTGAGTACGGCCTGTGTACACCGCAGCGCCGATGCCAACCAGCACGCCGATCACGCAGCTGGCAATCAGGATACCCACGGCCCACTGCGACCACTTTTTCTGCACGCGGTTGAAATGTTCAACGCTCTGCCACTGTCCATTTTTCCAGGCCATTTCGCGTCCCTTGATACCCAGCCAGATGGCGACGCCGAAACCGACATAGGGAATCAACGCCAGCAGGCCGATCCACGTGCGATTGCCCACGGCCCAGATCCAGTTCAGCAGAAATGCGCCCCAGCTCCAGCCTTTAATGCCATCTGGCAAGGTATCGGCGATGGAGGGCAATGCCGCTGCAGGCTGAGTGGCGCCAGCAGGGGACGCTATACCGCAGCTTCTGCAGAATTGTGCGCTATCGTCATTGCTTTTTGTACCACATGCACTACAAAACATTTTGATCCTTTTAGTGTTGGGATGGCTAGCCACAGCCGGGGGATTTTCTACGGTGCCAGCATGCCGATCAATGCCAGAAACGAAATCGATGACAGCACCACGGCGGTAATCGCCATCTTCTTTCCTGCAATGTAGTTTTTGATGCTAATGGCGCCAAAGACGATGCCGGCCAGCGAAAAGAGGAAAAGGCCCAACATCATTTCCTGGTCCATGGCTTCATCGCTGAGCAGCGCGAGGACGCAGAGTATCCCCGACACTAGCGCTACTATCGCCATCCAGACCGGGCCTTCGCTTGTCGCCGTCGGATGCAGGCGTTGTACCCCGCCGCAGTGCGGGCAGGTAGGGGCCGATTCGTGTATTTGTTTTCCACAGCAGGTGCAAAAGATCATTGTTCTTCCATCATGAATTCCTGGTGCCGCTTGCATTGCAATGGCAGGCAAAGTGTATTGGCACGCTTGCAGCGTCATACCGGTAGAGCGCAGGGGCAGCCGTAAGCTGCATTAATTAGAAAATATTTCCAGCGGGAAATATGATAACAAATATACTTATGGGAAATGTATCGAATACTCACAACGGGGAGCGAAAGGAGGCTTCTGCAACTAGCCGGTGTTGCTGCAGCGCGCCGGCGATGGGCGTACGTGTACCGCCCATGTGGCCAAGTGTGGGCAATTACTGCTTATTTCTTGCAGCGTATCGGCACATTCACAGAATTGCCATCCGAACTCAGGTTGCGGTACTGTAAATCTTCGCTTTCGATGGCAAAGCGGGGCACGGCGTGGATATAGCGCTGCTTGCAGACGGTGTCGTCATTGATCAGCCGACCCGCCAGCATGTAGTCGCACAGGGCGAAGCGCGATTCTTCGTCGTCGAGGATCAGCACGCGCGCGGCGCTGTACAGGGCCGCTTGCAGTACGTCCGGGCTGCAGTTTTCCGGACCCGTCAGCTTCAGATGGGTTTTTGTCTGCGTGGCCAGGCGTTGCAGCTTGACCAGGGCGGCACGCTCTTCCTTGCGCGCCCCGTCGACTTGCGCATCGCTGCTGGACAGGCGCAGCGCCAGCGAGGCGATTTGGTCGATGGAAATATGCCAGGCAAAACCTTCCAGCCGCGTGCGTATCTGGCCCGGCAAGGGATCGGCCGCATCGACTTCGCAGCGGTACTGGCCCAGATGGGGCCGGCATAGCACGGGAATGGCAAAGGCGGAAGTGCGCTTGCCTTTGACGAATTTCTGGCTCAGGTCGCCAAAGTTTTCATGCGTGATGGTATCGAAGCGGGCTTGCCCAAAGCCCAACTTGACGAGGTTTTCCTTGCGCTGGCGCGAAAACAGGGCGTCGACGGCATCGTAGATATTCTTGTTGAAGATACGGTCCAGCGGCTGGCGTTCGTCCGACATCTTTTCAAATACGGCGCTGGAATTGGGCGCGTTGGCATCGATGGAAATGAGGATGAAGGGTTTGCTGTTCAGGCGCGGCGGCACGACGGCCATGTCGTTGCCATACAGTTGCGTCAAGGCCACGTCCCACAGGGTTTCCACGCCCAGGTTGTCGGCCGCGCCGCCGTCGAACAGGTGTACGTAGGACGGCGATTCGCGCGACTCGGAGCCGAGTTCCGGCACGAAACTGTTTTTCGGCCGGAAACGCTCGAAGGTGACGGAATCGAACACGCCAGGAAAGGCGGCCGAGGTGGCCACGGCCGTGGCCAGGCGGATATCCTGGATCGGCGAATGCAGGGTGCCGTAAAAATACTCATAGGAAAGCACCACGCGCTTGCCGCCATCGGTGGCGTCCGTCGCGTTGGCCAGGAAGATGGGGCCGTCGTGCGGCAAGTCCTGGTAGGTTTTCTTGTCGTACAGCACATCGTCAAACACGTCGGACAGGAACGAGGTGCGCGTCTTGTTCGTCAACAACATCGTTGTCAGGTTGGCGGGTTTCAAAATGGTCTGGCCGAAGAAATCCGTTTTCAGTTTGCTGCGCAGCAAGGGCCAGTCCGTTTGCTTGCCATGCAACGCATAGTAGCCGCCCGCGATGGCGCCGCCCGAGACGCCGGAGATGGCCGAGGCGCCGCTGACGAGGCCGAACTGCTCCAGCTGCTCCAGCGAGGCAGCCGAGAAATTGGCCGCGCGGCTGCCGCCGCCGGACAGGGCGATACCGATGAAATGGTCGCTGGGCATGGGATTCTGGATGCGCGCCTTGGGCGCGTCAATGCGCAGGCGCGGTGTTTCCTGCACAGCAAACGTGCGGTTTTCGACACCGCTGTTGGGGCGCAGGGCGAGTACCGTGCAGCCGCTCAGCAGTGCAAGCAGGAGAAAGGGTAGGAACAAGCGTGGATGCATGCGTGATCTGTGCGTAGTCATGGGTTGGGATACGGACGGAAACGTGTGCGATTCTAGCAAACTTGCTGGTGCTTAACACATGAAGCTGGACGCAGCAGCGCTCCCGGTCGCTGCGTGAATCACGCGGCTCGCATCATGGATCCACGAGAAAAGATCGATGACAGGTGGATGGCCAGCGGCTTGCTCCCAGCAGGGCGCGGAGTGCGCTTTAATGGCGCAGCATGACGCCCGTGGCGATGCAGCCGGCGATCGCCAAGCCCATGGTCAGGCTAAAAGCTGCCATCAGGAGTGCCCAGCGGCAGATAGTGGCGAGTTTGCCGCTCGGATACACGCGCCACATGGCCCAGGGCAGATAGGCGAGCAGCCAGGCGCCGAGCGCGAGGCGGGCAATCTCGACGGGGATCAAGTTCATCAGTGCCATCGTGATGAAAGCAAAGGCATTCGTGTGCAGGGCAAACAGGAAATGCTCGCCATAGTGGCACCCGCTGCCCAGATAGAGGATTTTCAGATACACGGCAAACAGCGGCATCAGGCAGAACATGGCATATGGCGCGTAATGGAAAAAGCTTTCCACCATGAGCTTTTGTTTCTCGGCGTCGGGCAGTTGCACAAAGTGCTGCCACTGGCGCGGCAGCGTAGGGGGCTGGCCCAGCTGCGTAGCTGTATCTGCGCCGGGCTGTTTTCGAGGGTCTGGTGGAGGCCTTGGGCGCTGACCTGGCCTGCTTCGCTGTCGACGGGAAGCAGCAAGTCGCCGCTGCCGAACTTGAGGATGGCAAAGAACAGGATGCTGAAGGTCAGGTACACCCGCAGCGGCTCGACGTAGCGCACGCGGCGTCCTGCGATGTATTCATTGCTCAGCGCACCCGGACGAAATAGCAGCAGCGCAGGCGGCCTGGCATGGGCCGATGCGCTGGAACGCCTGCCGCTGGCGTGGACTTATCTGCCATCGCTGAACGCCCGCATCCCCGTGTTTGCGCGAGGAGCAGGCGCATGTTCGCCGTGATTTTTGAAGTCTGGCCCAACGCCGAAGGACGCCAGCAGTATCTGGATCTGGCGGCGGCGCTACGGCCCTTGCTCGATGATATCGATGGTTTCATTTCCATCGAACGCTTCAGCAGGCTGAGCGAGCCGGGTAAATTGTTGTCGCTCTCGTTTTTCCGCGACGAGGCGGCGCTGGCCCCGTGGCGGCAACAGGCGCGCCGCCAGTCGCCAGCGCCACGATGCCTGGCGTTTAGCGGGGCAGCGCGCCCTGCGTGATCTTCACCTTGACCCGGTAGGTGGGTTCGGCCGCGTTGAGGGCGGGCGGCGTGGCCGGGTCGACGTCGAGCAGGGTGAACGTCAGGTGGTTGACGGTGACGGAACTGGCGGCGCCGGGCATGGAGTCGGACAGCACGATATCCGTGGCGCCCGCGCTGTTGAGCAAACTGAAACTGTAGCTGACGTAGCCTTTCCACACGCACACGGCCCCCTTGCGGCAGCGGCTGTCGTTGACGCGCTCCAGTTTCAGGGTATCGGTGGCCGTGATGGCGACCTGTTCGCCCGGCGAGAGCACGTGGGTGACGCTGCGCGGCGTGTTTTCCGCGTCGCCGGCGCTGCCGGCCGCGCCGCAGCCGGCCAGCACGGCCAGGCAGGCGATGAATATGGGTAACAGCCAGCGACGATAGGAGTCATGGAGGTAATGCATATTTTTCCTTTCAGATGGAGCTTCCCCGACGCGGCGTGCGCGCAAGAGATGAAAATGATAATAACAAAATGATATTTTTCCGGCGCACTATTGGCACGCTGCGGATGAATTGACGCGCCGGCCACGCGGCGCGCCGATTACTGCGTAGAATGGCTGTTTTGAAAATCAGGAAACAACCATGAAAAAAACTGCTCTGGCGAAAAGCGATGCCAAGAAACTGATGGGAAAGATGAATGTTCCCGGCGCCGGCGCATTCGGTAAGGAAGCGGTGGTCGTCGACCGCCGCGAGCAGCGCAAGCGCGATCAGGCTCTGGGCCTGGTGCCATTCGCCGTCAAGCTGAACAGCGATCTGGTCTTGCAATTGCAGACCCTGGCCAAGGAGCGCGACGCGGATCTGAATGAATTGGTCGCCGAGCTGATCACCAAGGGCTTGGCTGCAGCGTAAGGGCTGACAATGTTTATCTGTTGATAAACATTAAACTGTAAAACTAAAAGGCGCCTTGCGGCGCCTTTTGCATTGCGACCTTGCTTGTGCTTACACGTAAGAGGCCAGCGCGCCCTTCATTTTTTTCAGCGCCGCTACTTCGATCTGGCGGATGCGCTCGGCCGATACGCCGAACTCTTCTGCCAAAGCGTGCAGGGTGGCGCCGGAACCGTCGTCGTTGGCCAGCCAGCGTGCTTCGATGATGCGGCGCGAACGGGCGTCCAGCTTGCCCAGGGCCGTTTCCAGGCCTTCCGATTGCAGGCGCGTGACTTGTTGCGCTTCCAGCACCTTGGTCGGCTCGCTTTGCTCCGACGACAGGTAGGCGATCGGCGAAAACTTGTCGTCTTCATCGTCGGTGGGCGATTCCAGGGCGATGTCGCGGCCGCTCAAGCGCGTTTCCATCTCGATCACTTCTTCGCGCTTCACGTCGAGCAGCTTGGCCAGCGCATCGATCTGCTTCGGCGTCATCGCGTCCAGGCCCGTCTTGTGGCTGCGCAGGTTGAAGAACAGCTTGCGCTGGGCCTTCGTCGTTGCGACCTTGACCAGGCGCCAGTTTTTCAGGATGTACTCATGCATCTCGGCTTTCACCCAGTGCATGGCGTACGACACCAGGCGCACGCCCTGGTCCGGATCGAAACGTTTCACGGCTTTCATCAAGCCGATATTGCCTTCCTGAATCAGGTCGGCATGCGGCAAGCCATAGCCCAGGTAGCCGCGGGCAATCGAGACCACCAGGCGCAGGTGCGACAGCACCAGCTCTTGCGCGGCGGCCAGGTCATTTTTTTCGCGCAGGCGTTTCGCCAGCGAAATTTCTTCGTCGTGGGTCAACATGGGCAGGCGGTTCACGGCCGAGATATAGGCGTCGATATTGCCCAGATTGCCAGTGAACCCGAGGCCCAGCGCATTATTTTTGGTCGGAACCAATGCGGACGTTGCGGACATCATAGTCATGTTTTCTCCCTCGTAGTCTTGCTTTGTTCCAGTTGGCCATGTCACGCGACGTGGCCTGATTGTCTGTTCGGTTTTGCGTATTCGGTCTTGCACTTTGCAGATCGCGGCTCCATCTATATCTGGCGCTCATGGCGGTTCTGCGGTTGGTATGCGCCTATATTAGCACTCTCTGCCTGAGAGTGCCAATCAGCACATTTAATCGTCCTGATAGCCTAAATACTATGGCGATTTTCTAGTTGATAATTTATCTAAAACACGCGGCCAGGGTGCATGGACACTGCAGTGTGCACCTGTTTGGCCGCGCCTGAAAGGGCCGCACGCTTCTTTACGACAATGGACATAGTCTACGGCCGCAAGCTGAAGCTAGCCTTAAGAATACTTGCTAAATATCAAGATAGCCACGGAATGCGGTGGATGCTAAAAAAACAAGGTGAGGGTGAGGCGTATGGCGACGCCTGGGGCGCCGCCATGCGAGGGAAGGTCAGTTCAGGCGCGCCAGGTGGCGCTGCACGCAGAGGAAGGCGCCGATCAGGCCCAGGCCGGCGCTGACGGCCAGCAAGCCAGCCATCGGCAGCGGCGCCAGCGGCACCAGCTGGAATTCGGACGCATACAGGCGGGCAAACTCGGCAATCGCGGTATTCAGCGGCTGCAAGGCCAGCGCCACGGCGCCCAGTGCCAGCGCACCGGCGCACAGGCCCAGCAGGGCACCCGTGTAATAGAAGGGGCGGTGGATGAAGGTGTCGGTGGCGCCGATCAGTTTCGAGATGCTGATTTCATCGCGCTGCTGCATCACTTGCAGGCGGATGGTATTGAAGACCACGGCGATCACGGCTACGCCCAAAGTGATCGCCAGCAGCAGCAGCACCAGGCGCAGCACGCCGAGCAGGGCCGCCAGGCGCTTGACCCAGGCCGAATCGACTTGCGCCGATTCCACGAATGGCAGCTGGCGCAACTGTTCCGCCACCGCATCGACATCCTGCGCTTCGCTGGCGCTGCTGAAGGCATCGAGTTTCAGCACATAGCTGTCGGGCAGGGGATTGTCGCCCAGGGTGCTGAGCACGTCGGCCAGGCCGTTCTTGTTTTTCAGGGTGTCGAGCGCCTGTTCGCGCGGGATGAAGACAATCTTCGCCTTTTGTGCGCCCACGATCTTGCGCATGGCGCTGGCCAGGGCCACGGCTTGCTCGCGCGGCGTGTCGATCTTCAGGAAAACGCTGATTTCCGGGTCGACGGACATCTGCTCCGACATGGGGCGCACATTGTCTAGCATGGTCAAGCCGGCGAATGGCAGCGACAGGGCGATGGCGACGACGAGCACGTTCAATAAAAAGCCGCCCGGCGACTTGCGCAAATGAATCAGCGCCGAACCCAGGGCGAAGCGGTGTTGACGGAACCAGCCTCTCATGCCTGCTCTCCCTGCGCGTCGTCCGGGCCAGGTGGCGGGGCGAAATCGGGATCGGGCGGCGCGAAGACGGGCGCCTGCGTGGCCTTGTCGATGGCCACCAGCTGGCCGTTTTTCAGGTGGATCACACGGGCGGCGGCGTCGAGCATCTGTTCGTCATGGCTGGAAATGAGGCAGGTCACGCCCACCGAATGAAACGCTTTCAGGGCGTCGAGCACCTTGTTGGCGCTGGCGCGGTCCAGGTTGGCCGTCGGTTCGTCGGCCAGGATGATCTGCGGCCGGTTGACGATGGCGCGCGCGATCGACACGCGCTGCTGTTCCCCGCCCGACAGCGACAGCGGACGCGCCATGGCGCGGTCCAGCAATCCCACTTTGTCGAGGGCGGCGCGCGCGCGCTGCTCGGCGGCAACTTTATGCGCACCGACGACCAGCAGCGGCAGCATGACGTTGGCCAGGATGGAACGGTCGTTGAGTAATTTTTGCTGCTGGAAGATCAGGCCCATGTTACGGCGCAAAAAGGGCACGCCGGCCGGCTTGATCTTCGCCATGTCCTGGCCATTGACGATCAGCTTGCCCGACGTGGGGCGTTCCATGGCGGCGATCATTTTCAGCAGGGTGGATTTGCCGGCGCCGGACGGGCCGGCCAGAAACACCAGCTCGCCTTTGGCAATACTGAGCGAAATGTCGCTGAGCGCCACGGCATCGGAGGAGTATTGCTTGGAGACGTGCTGAAATTCAATCATGTATAGGCTTATCCGAGCAGCGCTTCGACAAATTCGGCAGCCACGAAAGGCTGCAAGTCTTCAATTTTCTCACCGATGCCGATGAAATACACGGGCACGGGACGCACGCGGGCAATCGCCGCCAGCACGCCGCCCTTGGCGGTCCCATCCAGCTTGGTGATCACCAGGCCGCTCAACTGCAAGGCATCGTCGAACGCTTTTACTTGCGTGAGGGCATTCTGGCCCGTGTTGCCGTCGATGACGAGCAGGGTTTCATGCGGCGCGCCCTCCATGCCTTTGCCGATCACGCGCTTGATTTTTTTCAATTCTTCCATCAGGTGCAACTGTGTCGGCAAGCGGCCGGCCGTGTCGACCATCACCACGTCGATGCCGCGCGCTTTCGCCGATTGCACCGAGTCGTAGGCCACGGCGGCCGGGTCGCCCGATTCCTGCGAAATGACGGTGACGTTGTTGCGCTCGCCCCAGACCATCAGCTGCTCGCGCGCGGCGGCGCGGAAGGTGTCGCCCGCGGCCAGCAGCACCGATTGATTGTTCGACTGCATGTGCTTGGCCAGCTTGCCGATGGTGGTGGTCTTGCCGGCGCCATTCACGCCGGAAATCATCATCACCAGCGGCTTGTGGCGGCCCAGCTCGAAGCGTTTTTCCAGCGGGCTCAGGAGGTCGATCAGCAGCACTTTCAGCGCGGCCTTGACGGCGGCGGCGTCGAGCAACTTGTCTTCCTTGACCTTTTTCTTTAATTCCGTGAGCAGGAATTCGGTGGCGTCGATGCCCGCGTCCGACATCAGCAGCGCTGCTTCCAGCTCTTCGTACAGGGCGTCGTCGATCTTCGCGCCGACGAACAGCACGGATAAAGTGTTCGAGGTTTTCGACAGGCCGGCCTTCAGGCGCGTCATCCACGATTTTTTCTCGGGTTCGGCAGCCACGATCACGGGCACGAGCTCGGCCGGCGCGCCGCTCAGGGGCGTGGCGGCAGGCTGCGGTGCAGGCGACGTGGCGGCAGGAAGAACGAGGGGCTCGGCTGGTGCAGCCTCGGGAGCGATGGGTTTTTTCTTGAAGAAACTAAACATGGATGTGTGGTGGCGGGTGCTGACCTAAGGCCCGGCGGCGCCGGACACTGTTGTTACGGGCTATTCTACCAGAGCGCGCCCGGCACTTCATGCTTTACTGTTCGATTGGCAACATTGCGCGGCTATCCACGGAGATCGCCGCAGTTGCCGCGCTTTCCGGCCGGTTCAGTGGGTTTGCAGGGCTTGCGCCTGATGGCGGCGGCGCCAGTCGGCGATGCTTTCGTCGACTTGCCGCAAGTTCAGCACCTGCAGGAAGGGCGGCGGTTGCTTGTTTAGCACGGGACTGCGTCCGCCAGCCCACAATTCTATGCTTGGTGGCAAGCTTGCGTGCAGCTGCTGCAGGCTGTCGCGCGTCTGCCGTTGCTTGCTGGCGCTGGAAAACGACAGCGCCACGATGTCGGCCCGCTGCGCGCGGGCGGCCGCGACGATGTCCGTGAGCGGCGTTTCCACCCCCAGCGACATGCAATGGGCACCGGCCGCCGCACACAGCGCTTCGGCCATCAGCAACCCCAGGCCATGACGCTCCTGCGGCAAGGTACTGAGGACGATGCGCGGCGTGCGCGTGGATGGGCTGCTTGCCTGCGGCAGGGAAAAAATGGCATGGCGCATCACCGTCTGCAAGGTTTCGCTATATAGATGCTCTTCATATATGGCCAGGTCGCCGCAAGCCCACGCTTCGCCCACCATGGCGGTTAGGGGCGCGATGACGTCGATGGTGAACGCTTTCAAGCCCAGCACGGCCAGCGCATGGCGCAGGGCATCGCCCAGTTCCGCCATCTGGTGGCCACGGCACAGGGCCAGGTAGTGTTCGAGCTGAGGTGCCCGGGTTGACGGCGCCGCGTTGCCGGCGCTGGCCAGTTGCTGCAGTTGCACGGTACTGTGTTGCATGATTTTTCCCGGACGAAATCCGAGGTCCAGCAGGCGCTTGACCATGCGCAACTTCTGCACTTGCTCGGCCGGGTAGCTGCGCTCGCCAAAGGCGTCGCGCTTGGGCTGGGGAAAGGCGTAGCGGCGCTCCCACACGCGCAAGGTTTCCTTGGCCAGTCCGGTATCGCGTTCGACATCGCTGATGCTGAAGGCGGAAGTGGGTTGCAGGTCAGTATCCATACCAGGGTGGCTTTGCTCGCTTGCGGAAGAACGTGGCTTGCATTTTACGCCTTCCGCCGCCCCTTACCAACTAGCTGAATCCGATTAGAAATTGCCGACGTATAAGTTTGTGAACGGCTGAGGGCACTCATTGACATAAATCAATATTTCATCGATTATTCATGAGGCTCGTTTTGTCCAGGACAAACTTAACACAGGTGTATTCATGAAAATTGCCGTCGTCGGAGCAGGAATTGCCGGTTTGTCGTGTGCCTACCGGCTGGCGCAGGCGGGCCAGGACGTCACCTTGTACGAGGCGGGCAACTATTTTGGCGGTCACAGCCATACGGTGGATGTCACGCTCGATGGCGTCACGCATGGCGTTGACACGGGTTTTCTCGTGTTCAACCACGCCACCTACCCGCACCTGGTGCAACTGTTTGATGAACTCGGTGTCGAGGCGGCCGACAGCGACATGTCGTTTTCCGTGAAAATGCCCTTGGGCACCACGCCCGATGCCCGCGTGCTGGAATGGGCGGGCGCCAATCTGGACACCGTGTTTGCCCAGCGCAGCAATCTGCTGCGCCCCGCCTTCTTGCGCATGCTGCGCGACATCCTGCGCTTCAACCGCCAGGCCAGCGCCCTGGCCACGGCCAGCTTGCCGGCGCCGGCCATGTCGCTGGGCGAGTTTCTCGACCTGCATGCCTACGGCGACGAGTTCCGTCACTGGTATCTGCTGCCGATGGCCGCCTGCATCTGGTCGTGCCCGGCGCGCCAGATGCTGGCCTTTCCTTTGGCGACGTTTATTCGTTTCTGCCACAACCATGGCTTGCTGCAAGTGAGTGACCGCCCGCAATGGCGCACGGTACGGGGCGGTTCGCGCATGTATGTGGAAAAACTGCTGGCGGGCATACCGCAGCAGCGCCTGGCGTGCCCCGTGCTGGCCGTGCGCCGCCAGCCGCACGGTGGCGCGCGCATGGTCGAGTTGCATACGGCCGCCGGTGTCGAGCATGCCGACCACGTGGTGCTCGCTTGCCACAGCGACCAGTCGCTGGCCCTGCTGGCCGATATTCGCGACGACGAGCGCTGTGTGCTCGAAGCCGTGCGCTACCAGCCCAATCGGGCCGTGCTGCATACGGACGTGTCCTGCCTGCCGCAGCGCCGTCGTGCCTGGTCGGCCTGGAATTACCAGGGCCGGCCGGCCGCGCAGGGCGAGGCGCCGCAAGTATGCGTGCATTATTTGCTGAACCAGTTGCAGCCGCTGCCATTCAGTACGCCCGTTCTCGTGTCGCTCAATCCGCTCGACGAGCCCGATCCGGCGTCCATCATCGACGAATTTTCGTATGCCCACCCAGTGTTCGATGGCGCGGCCATTGCCGCCCAGGCGCGCCTGGCCGGCTTCCAGGGCGCGCAGCACACGTGGTTTGCGGGCGCCTGGACGGGCTATGGCTTTCATGAAGACGGCTTGAAGTCGGGCCTGGCGGTGGCAGAAGCGTTGAACGGCATGGCGTCGGCGGAGCTCGGTCATGCCGCGTGATCCCTCGCCGCCCGTGCCGCCACAGCCCCAGCTGTGCCTGGGACGGGTGCGCCATGCGCGGCTACGCCCGCGTCCGCATGCTTTTAGTTATGGCATGTTTTATCTGCGCCTGCCCTTGCGCAGCATGGGCGCGCACGACTTTCCTGCCCGCCTGATCTCGCGCAATGGCGCCAACGTGCTTGCCTTCCGCGACAGCGACCATGGCGATGGCACGACGCCGCTGCTGGAGTGGATCGATGGCTTGCTGCGCCAGCATGGCGTGGCCGATGCAGGCGGTGAAATCTGGCTGCAAACCATGCCGCGCATGTTCGGCTATGTCTTCAATCCCGTCAGTTTCTGGTTTTGCCACCGCCCGGATGGCGCGCTGCGCGCCGTGCTCTGCGATGTGCGCAATACCTTTGGCGAGCGCCACCTGTATTTGCTCGAGCAGGGCCACGCCATTGCCTATGGCAGCGAACTGGTCGCCAAGAAAATTTTCCACGTGTCGCCGTTTTGCAAGGTGGAAGGCAATTATCGTTTTCGTTTCCTGCGCAACAGCGACAAGGATGGCGAGCGTCACCTGGCCCGGGTCGATTACGACGACCTCGACGGTCCGCTGCTGCAAACGAGCTTGTCCGGCACGGCGCAGCCGCTGCGCGATGGTGCCATCGCCTGGGCCTTGCTGCGCTACCCCCTGATGACGTTTGGCGTGATGGCGCGCATCCATTGGCAAGCCTTGCGCCTGTGGCTGCGCCGCGTACCGTTTTTCAGCAAACCCCTTCCCCCACAAGAAAAGGTGTCCCGATGAGCTCCGATTCCCTGCCGACCGGCATGCATGCGCGCAGCAGTCCCCCTATCTCGCATGAGCATCTGGATATGCCTGCCACCGGGCGCATGATAGTGCGCCTGCTGGAAAAATTGCAGTATGGCGCCCTGCGCCTGCGCACGCCCGATGGCCGGATCTTGTTGTACGGCGACGCCAGCCACCCCGTCACCCTGGATTTGCACAACTGGCGTTTGTGTTCGGCCGTCCTGCGTTCGGGCGACATCGGCTTTGCCGAAACGTTTATCGCGGGCGACTGGCGCACGGACAATTTACCGGGTCTGATCGAATTGATGATACGCAACCGTGCGCAGATCGAATCGCTGATCTACGGCAACTGGTGGGGCAACCTGGTCTACAAGGTCAGGCATTTGCTCAACCGCAATTCGCGCGCCGGCAGCAAGAAAAATATCCACGCCCATTACGACATCGGCAACGCCTTTTATCAGCTGTGGCTGGACCCGTCGATGACGTATTCGAGCGCGCTGTTCACCGAAGGCGCCAGCCTGGAACAGGCGCAGGGGGCGAAATACCGGCGCATCGCCGACCAGCTGCAACTGCAGCCGGGCCAGCGCGTGCTGGAAATCGGCTGCGGCTGGGGCGGCTTTGCGGAAACGGCGGCGCGCGATTACCGCGCCCATGTGACGGGCCTGACCCTGTCGACCGAACAACTGGCCTATGCGCGCCAGCGCCTGCAGGGCGCGGGACTGGCCAGCCAGGCCGATTTGCAACTGTGCGATTACCGCGACAGCCACGGCCAGTACGACGCCATCGCCTCGATCGAGATGTTCGAAGCCGTCGGTCAGAGCTACTGGCCCGGCTATTTCGCCTGCGTGGCGCGCAACCTGAAGCAGGGCGGACGGGCTTGCATCCAGACCATCGTCATCGCCGACGAGCTGTTCGAGCGCTACAGCAAGAGCACGGATTTCATTCAACAGTACATTTTCCCGGGCGGCATGCTGCCATCGCCGGCCGAGTTTCGTCGCGCCGCCGAGGCGCAGGGCTTGCGTGTAGTGGACGCCTTCAGCTTTGGCCTCGACTATGCAGAAACCCTGCGCCAGTGGCGCGCCAGTTTCCTGGCCCAGCGCACGGCGCTGGAAAAGCAGGGTTTCGATGGCCGTTTCCTGCTGACCTGGGAGTTTTACCTGGCGTATTGCGAGGCCGCCTTCCAGGCGCACAACACGGATGTGATGCAATTTACCCTGATCAAGGACTGACCATGCGCCGCTTGCTTGCCGCTGTTGTGCTGTCGTTGAGCATGTCCGGTGCCGTGGCCGCGCCGCCTGCCTTTGTGACTGTGGACGTGCCCGAAGCGCGGCTGGCCGGGGAAGGCGAGTATACCTGGTTCGGCATGCGTATTTATCGAGCGCAACTTTGGGTGGGGGCGCAGGGTTACCAGGGCGCGGCGTCGGCAACGGCGCCTTTTGTGCTGGAATTGCGCTACGCGCGCGCGCTCGATGGCAAGAAGATCGCCGAGGCCAGCTATGAACAGATGCAGAAGATAGGCGCTGGCACGGAAGCGCAGCGGCTGGCGTGGCTGGCCACCATGCAGCGCATCTTTCCTGACGTCAAGGAAGACCAGCGTATCGCGGGCGCCTACCGGGCCGGCATCGCGCCCGGCGTGCGCTTTTATCTCGATGGCAAGGTGCTGGCTGACGTGAGCGATGGCGACTTTGCGCGCGCCTTCTTCGCCATCTGGCTGTCGCCCGATTCGACGGCGCCCAAGCTGCGCGGCGCGCTGTTGCAGCATGCGGCGCCGCTGCCATGAATGCCGGGGCCAGCGCTCTGACCTTGCCGGCCTTGTTCAGTTATGGCCTGTTTGGCTTGCCGCTGGCCATGCTGGCGCTGCCTATCTATATCTATGTGGCGCCGTTTTATGCGCAGCGCAGCAGCCTTGACCTGGCGCAGATCGGCGCCGTGCTGCTGGCGGCCCGCATCGCCGCTGCCTTCATCGATCCGGCCCTGGGCGCCTGGATGGCGCGCGGCGGGCGCAGCTATGCCGCATATGTCGGCGCCGCGCTACCGCTGCTACTGCTGGGCTTTGGCGCCCTGTTTCATCCGCCATCCCTGTCGCATGGTGCTACTCTGGCCTGGTTCCTGGCTGCCTTGCTGCTCGTCTACACGGCCTATGGCCTGGCCGGCATCGCGCACCAGAGCTGGGGCGCGGCGCTGAGCCAGGCGCCCACGCAGCGGGCGCGGGTGGCGGCCGTGCGCGAAGGCTGCGGCTTGCTCGGCGTGATCCTGGCGGCGGCCCTGACCTCCGTGCTCGGCTATGACGGCTTGTCGCTGGCCTTTGCCATCTGCCTGCTGGCGACGGGCACATTGCTGCTGGCGCGCGCGCCGCGTCCGGCCTTGCGCACTGCGGGGGACGTGGTCGCCGGCAGTGGCTGGACAATCCCATTGCGCCAGCGCGCGTTTCGCTGGCTGTTCGCCGTCTTGCTCGTCAACGGCGTGGCCGCCGCCATCCCCGCCACCCTGTTCCTGTTCTTTGCCGGCGATTATCTGCGTCTGGGGCATTACGCCGGCCCGTTCCTGATCGTGTATTTTTGCGCGGCAGCCGCTTCGATGCCCGTGTGGGTGGCGCTGGCGCGCCGCTTTGGTGAAGCGCGCGCCTGGGGCGGCGCCATGTTGCTGGCCGCCAGCGTGTTTGTCTGGGCCTATGGCTTGGGCGCGGGCGCCGCCTGGGGCTTTGCCGCCATCTGCCTGCTGTCGGGCCTGGCGCTGGGCGCCGACCTGGCCTTGCCGCCAGCCCTGCTGGCAGGGCTGATCGGCGCGGCCGGTCATGCCGGGCGGCATGAAGCGGCATATTTCGGCTGGTGGAACTGGGGCGTGCAAATGAGCCTGGCACTGGCGGCCGGCATCGCCTTGCCCCTGCTGGCCTGGCTTGGCTATGTGCCGGGCAGCAGCAAAGGCTTGCCGGCCCTGTCAGCGGCCTACGCTTTGCTGCCCTGCGCCCTGAAACTGCTGGCAGCGTTGCTGCTGTGGCGCGCGCCTTTACAACATATATATAGCGATCACCTGGAGATTCGACCATGCACCTCATGAAATGTTGCCGACGCGGCATAGCGGCGGCGGCTGTGCTGCTGGCGCTGGCCGCCTGCTCAACGCCGCCTACACCGGCCACGTATGTGCAGGAACTGCCCGTACTGGATCTGCAGCAGTACTTCAATGGCACGCTCGATGCCCACGGCATCTTCCAGGACCGCTCGGGCAAGGTGGTCAAGCGTTTCACGGTGGTGATGCGGGCCAGCTGGGTGGGTGAGACGGGCACCCTGGACGAGGATTTCACGTATTCGGACGGCAGCAAACAACGGCGCGTGTGGACCCTGCGCAGGACGGCGCCCGGGCGCTTCATCGGCACGGCGCCGGACGTGGTCGGCGAGGCCATCGGCGAAGTGGCCGGCAATGCGTTGCGCTGGCAATACGTGCTGGCGCTGCCGGTCGATGGCACGGTCTACCACGTCGACTTCGAGGACTGGATGTTCCTGATGGATGACAAGGTCATGCTCAACCGCGCCGCCATGAGCAAGTTCGGCTTCAGCCTGGGTGCCGTCACTTTATCGTTCAGCAAACGTCCATCACAGGCGGCCCCATGAATCGCAAGATCAGCAGCTGGGCCGGCAAGCGCGTGTGGATCATCGGCGCCTCCAGCGGCATCGGCGCCGCATGCGCCACCTTGCTGCTGGGACAGGGCGCGTGCGTGGCCCTGTCGGCCCGCCATCGCGCCAGCCTGGAGCTGTTGTGCGAGGGGCAACCGCTGGCGCAGGCCTTGCCGCTCGATATCACCCAGCCCGCGCAGTTGCGGGCCGTCTGCGCGCACTTGCAGCAGCAGTGGACGCATATCGACCTGATACTGGTAGTCGCTGGCGGCTATCAGGCCATGCGTGCCGATAGTTTCGACCTGGAAGCGGCGCAGGGCTTGCTGGCCCTGAACGTGGGCGGCGTCTTCAACTGCCTGGAGCAGGCCTTGCCGTGGCTGTTGCGCCAGGGCAGCGGCGGCATCGGCATCGTCGCCTCGGTGGCCGGGTATGGCGGCTTGCCGAAGGCGCTCGCTTATGGCGCCAGCAAGGCCGCGCTGATCAATCTGACAGAGTCGCTGTACCTGGATTTGCATGGGCGCGGGATTGATGTGTATCAAATCAATCCCGGTTTTGTCGCCACGCCCCTGACGGCGGACAATGATTTCAAGATGCCTGCCCTGATGACGGCGCAAGACGCCGCCGCCGCCATGCTCGACGGTATCGAGCGGGGCCAGTTTCACATCCACTTCCCCAAGCGCTTTACGAATACCCTGCGCCTGGCGCGGCTGTTGCCGTACCGCGCCTATTTTTGGCTGATCCGCAAGGTGACGGGCGTATGACCGCAAGCAGCCAGGATACGGGGCAGACGGAAGGCGCGCTGGCGCGCCTGGTGGCGTTTTACGAGCACTTGAGCATCGAAAGCCTGGCGCAACTGGGCGCCGTGTACGCACCGGACGCCCATTTCAAGGACCCGTTCAACGAGGTGGTGGGGCATGCCGCCATCCTGGCCATCTTCGAGCATATGTTCGTGCAAGTCGATGCGCCGAGGTTTGTCGTGCTGGAAAGCCTGGGGCAGGGGACGCAATCCTTCCTGACGTGGGAGTTTCGTTTTCGCATGAAACGCCTGGTATCGGGCGAACAATGTATTCGTGGCGCAACGCATGTGCGCTTCGATACGCAAGGGCGGGTGGTCTTGCACCGCGATTATTGGGATGCCGCCGAAGAATTGTATGAAAAACTGCCTGTGCTGGGCGGTTTCATGCGCATGCTCCGGCGCGCAAGCCAGCGTTAAGCTTGTTTCTTGATGCTTTTCAGCAAAAAATCAAAAAAAGAAGAAGTAAATTGTGTGCAAATGAGCGGTAAGAAACTTGATTCCGATCAATTTGTCGTTTTTTTGACACAAATTTGTCAAAATATTGAGAAGGCAACATTGTAAGAAATTGTTTCAATTGATGCGCAATTTGCAAGCAGAAGTCGTCCTCATCCGTTGCTATCGGGTAGCCGACGCAGGCATGAGAAAACATGGAAAATATTTATATGTGAGCAATTTAAATTACTGGAAAGTCAGTAATTTCATTAATACTCTGGCTATTTTTCGTACGCGCTCGCCGACGAGCGAATTGGCGTCTACGCCCCTGAATAATGCCGCAACGCACCAAAATAGCGCACATTATTTCCCGTTTTTGGGCATCCGGCAGCAAACATTGGCGATGCCGTGTATGCTTCGTCCCGTTTATCCATTATCGCCTGACAAATTGTGCGCTTTGTCGCGTAAGTCTTGGAGGGCAAATGATGGGTAAAGCATGTTGACGTTTTAATCACTCGCCTGATACTGTTGCGCTAATACAACGGGTGCCAGCAAGCCATGCGCTATGATGGAATGGTCAATCAGGCCAATGCATTGGTTGGCAAGGGGCACTGGCTCTGTCGCGTAGTACGGTTGGCGATGGTCGGGATGCCCGAAAAAGCACCTGGCCTGGTACCGGAAGTAACATGTCGGAACTTGATGGAATGTGAAACGGTCGTTATAGTGCCGCTTCCGGTGCCTTTTGAGCACCGAACCGGCGCACGAATGACGGTCTTTATGCAGCCTTCAAGCTTATCGGTGCAATAGCGTACCGATACCGATATGAATGTTCCTCTGACCGGAACAGCAATGTGGCAGGTGGAGACCTTGCCCTCACTCATAAAAAGCGCTCTGCTAGAGCGCAGCTCGAGATGCATAGGCTGTATTACTTTTTGCTTCAAAATTAAAGGAAATCGCAATGAAAAAAACTCTGATCACCCTGGCAGTCCTGGCAGCAGCCACTGGCGTAGCCCAAGCTCAATCGAGCGTTGTTATCTACGGTACCGTTGACGCTGGTTTCGTCAGCGAGCGCGGCGGCGTTAAAGGCAACGTTAACAAACTGGACAGCGGCGTTGCTTCGGCTTCCCGTCTGGGCTTCAAAGGTACCGAAGATCTGGGCAGCGGCCTGTCGGCACTGTTCCTGTTGGAAGCGGGTTTCAACGTTGATTCCGGCGCGCAAGGTGCTCCAGGTAAAGCAGAAGCCCTGTTCGGCCGTCAAGCCTACGTAGGCCTGAGCAGCAAAACGACCGGTACCCTGACCCTGGGTCGTCAATACACGCCTTGGTACAACACCCTGTCGAAAGTTGCTGATCCATTCGCAGCTGGCTACGCTGGTTCCGCCAAGAACTTGTTCCCAGCGAACACCCGCACCAGCAACACCGTGCTGTACACCTCGCCAAACTTCAACGGCTTTGACGCTGACGTGGCTTACACCTTCGGCGAAAAAGCTGAGTCGAACAAATACGGTCGTCAAATCGGCGCGTCGGCTGGTTACAGCAACGGTCCTTTGAATGCTCGCCTGGCTTACAACAACACCAGCAACGACGACGTCGGCTTTCAAGCCGCTAGCGGCCGTAACTGGTTGGCTGCAGCTAACTACGACTTCGCAGTTGCTAAAGCTTACGTCGCATACGGCGCAAACAAAGGTCAATCCAGCGCACTGCGTAACAACACCGACCGTAATGCGTATAGCCTGACCCAACTGTCGGCAGCTCCTAGCACCGATAGCAACAACATCCTGGTCGGCGCAACCGTACCTGTTGGCCCAGCTGGCACCGTGATGGCTTCGTTCATCCGCACGAACGACAAAACCGCTGCTAACGCTGATGCTGATCAATGGGCACTGGGTTACTCCTACGCTCTGTCGAAGCGCACCAGCACCTACGCTTCGTACGCCAAGATCAAGAACAAAAACAACGCTGGCTACACCGTTGGTAACAACAGCAATGTTGGTACGGGCGACAAAGCCTTCAACGTTGGCGTTCGTCACTCGTTCTAATATTCGCGCAAGCGAAGCTTAGTACCGCTAAGGCATCCCTTCGGGGATGCTGCAAGCAAAGAAACGCGCTGTCTGGCTTCGGTCTGACGGCGCGTTTTTGCATGGGCGGCGCCAGTTATAATGGCGCCGTTACTCAAGTAAAGGAATGCCATGACTCCATTCAAATCGCCGCGCCTGCCCGTCCTGCTGGCCGCGCTGGGCGCGTTGTTATTCGCCAGCGCCACCGGTGCCACCTTCGCCGCAGCCAAGGGCAAGAAGCCGGCCGGACTGGAACGCTACGGCGTGGCCGTCTACTCGGACCTGTGCCTGCAAAAGGATAGCGGCGAAATCGGCGGCCAGCGCGTGACTCTGCACCGCTTTGCCGAGGCCGATTCCGTCATCTACGAATTCACGGCCGGTGCCCTGAGCTGGCCTATCGTCGCCAACGATGTCAACCTGAACGCCGCCACGGGCGCCTTCGATTTCACCATCGCGGGCGCCGACAGCGAAGAACGCACCATCGTCGGCAAGTTTTCCAAAGACGGGCAAACTCTGACCCTGGAAGGCGATTACTGCGGCGGCAATGTGCGCATGCCCATGAAATTGAGCCGCGTGCGCGATTTCGGCCGTCCCCTGAAAAATTGCTCGCCATGCCCGCCGATGCCGGAAGCGCCGGCGGAGGCCGTGCCTGCCGAGGAAAGCGTACCAGTGCCCGCTGCCTGAGCGATTGCCTCTGTCAAAAAGAAAAAGGCCCGGAATCGCCCGGGCCTTTGTTATTTCTCGCCTTGCAAGCGGCTTATTTTGCCGCCTGCGCCTTTTCCGCCGTGGCGCGGATGGTGGCCAGGGTGGCGTTCGGCGTGATCAGGTTGCCGTCGTAGCGCAGCTCGATCAGGGCCGGCAAGTTGTGTTCCCTGGCGTGCGCCAGCGCCCGCTGCAGGGCAGGGGCGAACTCTTCTGTCGTATTCACCACTTCACCATGCGCGCCATATGCTTGCGCCAGTGCCGCAAAATCCGGGTTGTGCAGGGTCGTGCCCGAGACGCGGCCCGGGTAATCGCGCTCCTGGTGCATGCGGATGGTGCCAAACATCTGGTTATTGAAGACGATGATGACCACGCCCGCCTGGTATTGCACGGCGGTGGCCAGTTCCTGGCCATTCATCATGTATTCGCCATCGCCGGCAAAGGTGATCACGGTGCGCTGCGGATGCACGATCTTCGCCGCCACGCCGGACGGCACGCCATAGCCCATGGCGCCATTTGTCGGCGCCAGCTGCGTGCGCATGCCGCCATAGCGGTAGAAGCGGTGCGCCCACGAGGCGTAATTGCCGGCGCCGTTCGTCAGGATGGTGTCGTGGGGAACCTGGGCCATGATCTCTTGCGTCACTTGCCACAGATCCAGCGGTGCCTGGCCATCCTGGAAGATGGGTGGGCGCTGCTGGTAGGCGGCAAGCTCGGCCTTGGCTTCGGCCGGCGACTGTTTCCATGCGGAAGCGTCGACGGGGGGCATGGCGGCCAGCATGGCGCAGACTTGCGGCATGCCGCTGTTGATCATCAGCTCGGCCTGGTAAACGCTGCCCAGCTCCTCGGCATCGGTATGGATGTGCACCAGGCGCTGGCGTGGCACGGGCGAGTCGAACAGGGTGTAGCCGCCCGTCGTCATTTCGCCGAGGCGCGGGCCGATGGCGATGACCAGGTCGGCATTTTTCACGCGCGCGGCCAGTTTCGGGTTGATGCCGATGCCGACGTCGCCGACGTAGTTCGGGTGGGCATTGTCGAGCAAGTCCTGGAAGCGGAAGGCGCAGGCGACGGGCAAGTGGTTCGCTTCGGCGAACTGTTGCAGGTCGGCGCACGCCTGCGGCGTCCAGGTGGTGCCGCCCAGCAACACCAGCGGCTGCTTCGCCGTCGCCAGCATTTCGCGCAGCTGCTGCAGCTGGGCGTCTGATGGCGCCGCCTGCACGGGCTGGTAGGCGCGCGTGTCGGCGACAGTCGCCATGGAAATGAGCATGTCTTCCGGCAGGGCCAGCACGACGGGGCCGGGGCGCCCGCTGGTGGCCACCTGGAAGGCGCGCGCCAGGTATTCGGGGATGCGCTCGGCGCGGTCGATCTGCGCCACCCACTTGGCCATCTGGCCGTACATGCGGCGGTAGTCGATTTCCTGGAACGCTTCGCGGTCGACGAAATCATTGCCCACCTGGCCGATGAACAGGATCATCGGCGTGGAATCCTGATACGCCGTGTGCACGCCGATCGAGGCGTTGGTGGCGCCCGGTCCCCGCGTGACGAAGCAGATGCCCGGCTTGCCCGTCAGCTTGCCGTAGGCTTCAGCCATGAAGGCGGCGCCACCCTCCTGGCGATTGATGATGAAGCGGATGCCCGAATCGTGCAGGGCGTCGAGCACGTCGAGGTAGCTTTCGCCTGGCACGCCAAAAGCGGTGTCGACACCGTGGATCTGCAGGGCATCGACCAGGATCTGGCCGCCGGTACGGGATTGTTGCGTCATGTTCGGCTCTTTATATTCTAGTGGGTGGCAAAGAAGTGGGGCAAGCGGTGCGCATGCGCTTGCATGCAAGCAGCTTGCCTCATTCTATGTGAGCCGATTTGGCCCGGCTTTTGAAATGGCGACACCGAATTACACAATCCCCCGGGCCGGGAGGGGGCGACGAGGGGCCTGCACAGGCGTTTTTGCAGAAACATGCTGCGGCGCGGTACAATGGCGGGTGAAGCAGGCCAGACAGTCGCTGGCCGGCGCAGCAATGCGCTGGCGGGAGGAAGGTCCGGACTCCATAGAGCGGGGTGACGGTTAACGGCCGTCCGCTGAAAGCCGCAAGCGCAGTTAGCCCATGGTATAAGGCGAGGAATAGGGCCACAGAGACGAGCGTATTAAGTTACGGTGAAACGCGGTAACCTCCACCTGGTGCAATTTCAAATAGGCACGCGATGATGCTGCTCGCGGAGCGTGCGGGTAGAAAGCTTGAGCGCCCGAGTAATCTGGCGCCTAGAGGAATGACTGTCATAGCGCCAACCTGCAAGGGAAGGCGCCGTAACAAAATCCGGCCTACCGGCCTGCTTCACTTGAATTCGTGCTCCCTGGCCTGCCGGGGAGCGTATCGGCCGCAGCGGTTTGCCTGCTGCGCGCCGCCAAAAAGCCCCCGCAACGGGGCTTTTTTTGTTTCCAAATATGTAGCATTACGGATAAAGTTGTATATACAACTAAAGGTGAATAATTGGTTAAAGTTTCTTGGTTACAATTAATTGCTGCCTTGCAAAAATAGTTTTCCTGTGACAGGCCAGCCCCGGAAAACAGTGCCGATACGCGTCAGGGGTGCTTTTCTTTTGCTTTAAACCAAGTCTTTTTCGGTGGCTGATTGCTGTTGTGTCCGGATGACGAAACTATTGTCATGTGTCAACTAACTGTAAAAAATTCAATTTTTCGATTTCGTTTTTTTCGATGTTTACGGTAGGAAAACACATGTGTGCAGATGAGGTAGCACATTCACTATCTTTCATAAGTATCTAATTTATCGATATATTTTAATTTGAGACTGCTTCAACGATATGCGCTAAGTCCTTAATTTCATTAATAAAATTCCTGTTTTGCCAATCGGAAACCGCTTGACCACTATCTTTGCTTCCTCTAAAGTGGGCAACTGTGTGAAAAAGTGTATTTTTGTGGGAAATTTTCCCTTTTCATCGTGATGCGCAAGCGTCGCAACCCAAGCTCAAAAAAGGTCTTCCGTGTTTCAAGGCGCGTCCGCAATTAATCTCGATGCCAAAGGCAGGATGTCTATCCCTGCCAAGCACCGTGACGCGCTGGCGATTCAATGCGAAGGCCGTTTGACCCTGACCAAACACCCTGATGGCTGCCTGCTGTTCTTCCCCCGACCCGTGTGGGAAAGCCACCGCCAGCAAATCGCCGCCTGGCCCATGTCGGCGCGCGCCTGGCAGCGCATCTTCCTCGGCAACGCCGTTGACGTCGAGCTGGACTCGGCTGGCCGCGTGCTGATCTCGCCCGAATTGCGCAACGCCGTGGGGCTGTCGCGCGAAGTCATGATGATCGGCATGGGCAGTCACTTTGAAATATGGGATGCCGTCAAGTTGGCTGACAAAGAACAGCAGGCGATCGATGCCGGCACCCCCGATGTACTTTCCAATTTTTCTTTCTAAGGCTCCGTAATGACACAACTCACGGTGCCGGAATTTCAGCATCGCACGGTGCTGCTCGATGAAGCGGTCGATGCGCTCGACCTGTCGGGTGATCGCGCGCACGGCATTTACGTCGATGGCACGTTTGGCCGCGGCGGACATAGCCGTTTGATCCTGTCGCGCCTGGCCGCGGATGCGCGCCTGATCGGCTTCGACAAGGATTTGCAAGCCATCGCCACGGCCGAACAGATCGGCGACCCCCGCTTTGAAATTGTCCATGACAGCTTTGCCACCATGACGGCCAGCCTGGCTGCGCGCGGCGTGCAGCAAGTGGACGGCATCTTGCTCGACCTGGGCATCTCGTCGCCGCAGGTCGACGATGCGGCGCGCGGTTTCAGCTTCCGCAACGACGGACCGCTGGACATGCGCATGGATACCACGCGCGGCATCTCCGCGGCCGAATGGCTAGCGGTGGAAACCGAGCAGAATTTAGAGAAAGTGATACGCGATTATGGGGAAGAACGGTTTGCTTTTCAGATTGCAAAGGCGATTGTTGCTGGCCGGGCAGTCCAGCCAATTTCAAGCACACGACAGCTTGCCAGCATCGTGGCAGGCGCCGTCAAGACCCGCGAGAAGGGTAAGGACCCCGCTACCCGCACCTTTCAGGCAATCCGCATTTTCATTAACAAAGAGCTCGAGGATCTCGAGATCGGTCTGAACCAGGCGTATGCCTGCCTGGCTCCCGGCGCGCGCATGGCCGTGATCAGCTTTCATTCGCTGGAAGACCGCATGGTCAAGCGCTTCTTCGCCTCGAAGGCGAACGTGGAGCAGCCTGACCGCCGCCTGCCGATCCGCGCGGTGGACTTGCCGCAGCCGGAAATGAAGCTGATTTTGAAGATGAAGCCGTCCGACGCCGAGATCGAGGGTAATCCCCGTTCGCGTTCGGCGGTGATGCGCGTGGCGCAGCGTTTGCCGCTGCTCACCCCTGCGAATGGCGGCTCGCGATGACTGGCAAGCTGTGTGTCGTGCTGTCGGCCCTGCTGGTGTGCTGCGGCCTGTCGCTGGTGAACGCGCAGTATCAGTCGCGCCACCTGCTGATCGACCTGGAACGCGCGCAAGCGTTGTCGCGCCAGCTCGACATCGACTGGGCGCAGCTGCAGCTCGATCAGTCGACCCTGGGCAAGCATGAACGCATCGAAGCGATTGCACGGCGCGACTTGAGCATGACGCCACTGACGGCGGCGCGTACGCAATACCTGACGGAGGGTGAATAATGAAGTTGGGCGGTAACAGCAACGGCCGGGTGGCGGCATCGAAAGGCGTGCCATTCTCGAAGAACCCCGTACTGGCAGTGCGTCTGCCCGTCTGGCGTTCGCGCGTCGTGCTGTTCCTGCTGTTCTTCGCTTTCGCCGGCCTGGGCGCGCGCGCCCTGTGGCTGCAGGGCGTGTCGACGCAGTTCCTGCAAAAGCAGGGCAAGGCACGCTACGAGCGCACGCTGGAACTGCCTGCCACGCGCGGCAAGATCACCGACCGCAACGGCCAGGTGCTGGCGTCTTCCGTGCCCGTGAAAGCCATCTGGGCCATTCCCGACGACGTGCTGCAGGCGTCGCCCGAGAAAATCAATGCGCTGGCCGGTCTGCTGGAAATGAACGTCAACGAATTGCGCAAGAAGCTCGATTCGGACCGCAGCTTCGTTTACCTGAAACGTCAGGTCGAGATGGACGTGGCTGACAAAATCTCCAAGCTGGGCATCGACGGCATCGACGAGCGCAAGGAATACAAGCGCTTTTATCCACAGGGCGAAGTGATGACCCACGTGGTGGGTTTTACCAACGTGGAAGACGTGGGCCAGGAAAGCATGGAACTGGCGCAGCAGAAAACCCTCGTCGGCACCACCGGCAGCCGCCGCGTGATCAAGGACCGCCTGGGTCACATCGTCGAAGACATCGGCTTCATCCACGAACCGCATGACGGCAAGGACCTGACCCTCTCGGTCGACAGCAAGATCCAGTACATCGCCTTCACACAATTGAAGGAAGCGGTGGAAAAATTCAATGCCAAGGCCGGCGGCGCCGTGGTGCTCGACGTACACACGGGCGAAGTGCTGGCCCTGGCCAATTACCCCAGCTACGACCCGAACGACCGCCGCAAGCTCACCGGGCAGCAGCTGCGCAACCGCGTCATGACCGACACCTTTGAACCCGGTTCGACCCTGAAACCGATCACCGTCTCGCTGGCGCTCGACACGGGGCGCGTCAAGCCGACCACCCTGATCGACACGGGGCCGGGCCGCTACACCATCGCCGACCGCACCATTACCGACACCAAGCCGCACGGCGTGATCAGTGTGGCCGAGATCATCGAGATGTCGTCGAACATCGGCACCTCGAAAATCGCGCTGGGCATGCCGTCGCAGGAAATGTGGGAAATGTTTACCAAGGTGGGCTTCGGCCAGCAGCCGAAATGGGGCTTCCCCGGCGCTGTGGCCGGTCGCGTGCGCCCGTATAAATCGTGGCGCCCGGTGGAACAGGCCACCATGAGTTACGGTAACGGCATTTCCGTCTCGCTGATCCAGCTGGCGCGCTCCTATATGATGTTCGCGCGCGATGGCGATACGATTCCATTGTCGTTCCAGAAGGTCAATGAACTGCCCGTGGGCCAGCAGGTGATCAAGCCGAAGACAGCCGCCGACATGCGCGCCATGCTGGAACTGGTGGTCTCCGGCGCGCACGGCTCGGCCAAGCGCGCCCAGGTCGCCGGCTACCGCGTGGGCGGCAAGACGGGTACCGCCTATAAAGTGGAAAACGGCCGCTATGCGATGCCGCGCAAATACATAGGTTCGTTCGTTGGCATGGTGCCGATGTCGGCGCCGCGCTTCATCATTGCCGTGATGATCGATGAGCCGACCGGCCCTGCCCACTATGGCGGCCAGGTTGCCGCACCCGCTTTCGCGGCGATTGCGACCAACGCGCTGCGCGCGATGAACGTACCACCCGATTCCTCCGTTACCGAAATCGTGGTCCCGGCCAATGCCGGCCCGGAGGCCATGTGAAGTCACTCATGACCATACAAGACATCAGTTTGTGGATCAAAGCGGCTGCCCCGTCCGGGCAGCTGACGTCCGATTCGCGCCGCGTGCAGCGCGGCGACGTGTTTTTTGCCTATGCGGGCGCCACGCATTTCATCGCCGCCGCCATCGAGCAGGGTGCCGCGGCCATCGTGCATGACGCCGTTGAGTGGAACGCCGCATGGAATGTGCCGCATCTGCTGGTCAGCGACCTGAAACGTCTGGCTGGCCCCGTGGCACATGCTGTTTACGACATGCCCGACAATGCCATGTTCAGCGCAGGCGTGACGGGCACGAATGGCAAGACCTCGTGCGCGCTATGGCTGGCGCAGGCTTTGGCACGCCTGGGCGAAACCTCGTCCGTCATCGGTACCTTGGGCGTGGGTTTGTGCAAGCCGCGCGGCGCCATCGAATTCGACGTGACCGGCTACACCACGCCCGACGCCGTGCTGCTGGCGCGTAAACTCGCCGCCATGCGCGACGCTGGCGCCAAGGCTGTTGCCATCGAAGTGTCGTCGATCGGCCTGGACCAGGAGCGCGCGGCCGGCATGCATTTTGATGTCGCCATGTTCACCAATTTGACGCGCGACCACCTCGATTACCACGGCGACATGGCGGCCTACGAGGCGGCCAAAGTCAGGCTGTTCGACTGGCCCGGCCTGAAAACGGCTGTCATCAACCTCGATGATCCCATGGGTCTGCGCCTGGCGCGTCACGTAGATGGCAAGCTGACAGGCGAGTATCCGGTCATCGGCTATACCCTGCAGGATGCAGCCAGCCAGCCGGACTTGCCGGGCGTGCTGATGCTGCGCGCCAGCCAGTTCCGCAGCCGCAATGCCGGCACCGACTTCCACCTGGAATGCGCGCTGGGCGTGGCGCTGGTCAAGACGCAGCTGGTGGGGCACTTCAATATCAGCAACGCGCTGGCCGTGCTGGGCGCCTTGCTGGCGCATGGCACCGGCCTGCGCGCCGCCATTGACGGCATCGAATCCCTGCAGCCGGCTCCCGGCCGCATGCAGCAGGTGGGTGGACAGGAAGCGCCGATGGTCGTCATCGATTACGCGCATACGCCGGACGCGCTGGAAAAAACCCTGGCAGCCTTGCGCCAGGTGGCGCAAGAACGGGGTGGCCAGCTGTGGTGCGTGTTCGGCTGCGGCGGCGACCGCGATCCGGGCAAGCGTCCGCAGATGGGCGCCATCGCGCAGCTGGCCGATCACGTGCTGGTCACCAGCGACAATCCGCGCAGCGAAGACCCGCATGCCATCATCGCGCAGATCGTCGCCGGCATGCGTGCAGACGGCCCGCAGGCGCAGGCCATCGAAGACCGCGCCGCTGCCATCCTGTCGGCCATCAAGCACGCCGCCAAGCCGGACGTGATCCTGCTTGCGGGCAAGGGCCATGAGCCGTACCAGGAAATCAAGGGCAAGAAACTGCCGTTCTCCGATGCCGACCATGCGCAGCTGGCCCTGTCCGCGCGCCTGACCATGATGAGGACGAACTGATGGACCGTCTCATACACGCAAGCCTGGTCGAACTGATGCCTGCCCTGCACGGCGCGCAGCTGACGGGCGACGCCGTTTTTGACGGTGTCTCCACCGACAGCCGCAGCGCGCCAGCCGGCTCGCTGTTCGTCGCCCTGCGCGGCGAGAGTTTCGACGCCCATGACTTCCTCGACCAGGTGGCCGCCAGTGGCGTCGCCGCCGTGGTGGTCGAGCGCTTGCCCGAAGGCTGGGACAGCGGCAAGGTTCCGGCCATCGTGGTCGCCGATACCCTGGTGGCGCTGGGGCGTATCGCCCATTACTGGCGCCGCCGTTTCAGCTTGCCCGTCATCGGCGTCACCGGCAGCAACGGCAAGACCACCGTCAAGGAAATGATTTCGTCCATCCTGGCGGCGGCCTTTGGCGAAGATGGTCGGCTGGCCACGCGCGGCAACCTGAATAATGAAATCGGCGTGCCACTGACCCTGTTCCGCCTGAGCGCGGAGCACCAGGCGGCCGTCATCGAGATGGGCATGAACCATCCTGGCGAAATCGGGCGCCTGGCGGCAATCGCCGCGCCGACGCTGGCGATGGTCAACAACGCGCAGCGCGAGCACCAGGAATTCATGCATACGGTGGAGGCCGTGGCGCGCGAGAACGGCGCCGCGCTGGCGGCATTGGCCGATGATGGCATCGCCGTCTTCCCGCATGGCGATGAATATACGCCCCTGTGGCGCGAACTGGCCGGTGCGCGCGCCGTCATCACCTTCGGGCTGTCGAAGGACGCCGATGTGAGCTGCACGCACCGTGTGGCTGAGGATTTTGGCAGCGACATGTTCGTCAGCGTGCGCGCGCAGGATGGCAGCTTGCGCCAGTTCTTTGTCGGCTTGCAGGCAGCGGGCGACCATAATGTGCGCAATGCGCTGGCCGCGGCGGCATGCGCCGTTGGCGCGGGTATCGCCATCGAACATATCAAGCAGGGGCTGGAGGCGTTCGCGCCCGTGAACGGCCGCCTGCAGAAAAAACGTGCCGCCAACGGCGCCACCATCATCGACGACACGTATAACGCCAATCCGGATTCGGCGCGCGCGGCCATCGATGTGCTGGCGCAGGCCGCAGCACCGCGCATCCTGGTGCTGGGCGAGATGGGCGAAGTCGGCACGCAGGGGCAGCAGTTCCACGAAGAGATCGGCGCCTACGCCGCCATCAAAGGCATCGAATACGTGCTGGCGACGGGCGGCCTGGCGCGCCATCTGGTGAATGCGGCGCAGGCTGCCGCCAGCCAGGAATCGGGCACGGTCGTGGAGTATTTCGAACAGTTCGACGGCTTGCTGGCGGCGCTCGATGCGCATTTGTCCGGCCGTTCGGATGCAACAGTATTAATCAAGGGCTCCCGCTTCATGAAAATGGAACGGGCCGTGCAGCATTTGATTGGTTCAAACAACAATAACAAGGAAGCTCACTAATCATGCTGCTCTGGCTCGCTCATTATTTCCAGGACGACATTGGCCCATTGCGGGTCTTTAACTTCATCACTTTCCGCGCCGTCTTCGCTACCCTGACGGCGATTTTGATCGGCCTGTGCGCCGGTCCCGCCGTGATCCGCATGCTCACGCGCATGAAGGTCGGCCAGGCCGTGCGCACGGACGGTCCGCAGACGCATCTGAAAAAACACGGCACGCCCACCATGGGCGGTGTGCTGATCCTGATCGCCATCGGCATTTCCACCCTGCTGTGGGCCGACCTGTCGAACCGCTTCATCTGGCCGGTCTTGATCGTCACCTTGGGCTTTGGCGCCGTCGGCTGGGCTGACGACTACCGCAAGGTGGTGCACCAGGACCCGGAAGGCATGCGCTCGCGCGAAAAATACTTCTGGCAGTCGCTGATCGGCATCGTCGCCGCCTTCTACCTGGCGTTTTCCGTCTCCGTGTCGGAACCCGACGCGGGTCACGTGTGGAATTTGATCTACGCCTGGGTGCAGTCCGGCTTTGCCATGGACTTGCCGCCCAAGGCCGATCTGATCGTGCCCTTCTTCAAAACCATTAGCTATCCGCTGGGTGTGTGGGGCTTCATCGCGCTGACCTACTGCGTCATCGTCGGCACCAGCAATGCCGTCAATTTCACCGATGGCCTGGATGGCCTGGCCATCATGCCGACCGTGATGGTGGGTACGGCCCTGGGCCTGTTCGCCTACCTGACGGGCAACGCGACCTATGCGCGCTACCTGTTCATTCCACACATTCCAGGTGCCGGCGAACTGGTGATCTTCTGCGGCGCGCTGGCCGGTTCCGGCCTGGCCTTCCTCTGGTATAACACGCACCCCGCGAAGGTGTTCATGGGTGACGTGGGCGCGCTGGCACTGGGCGGCGCGCTGGGCACCGTCGCCGTCATCGTGCGCCAGGAAATCGTCCTGTTCATCATGGGCGGCATCTTCGTCGTCGAAACGCTGTCCGTGATTATCCAGGTCGTCTGGTTCAAGTACACCAAGAAGCGCTATGGCGCTGGCCGCCGCGTTTTCCTGATGGCGCCACTGCATCACCATTTTGAACAAAAAGGCTGGAAAGAGACGCAGGTTGTCGTGCGTTTCTGGATCATCACCATGATGCTGGTGCTGCTCGGCCTGACCACCTTGAAGCTGCGCTGATGATGTACGACGCTAAAACCGCACTGGTACTGGGACTCGGGGAGTCGGGCCTGGCCATGGCCCTGTGGCTGGCCCGCAGCGGTGCGGCTGTGCGCGTGGCCGATACGCGCGAGGCACCAGAGCGCCTGGCCGCGCTGCAGGCCGCCGTGCCGCAGGCGCAGTTCATCGCCGGCGCCTTCACGGCCGACCTGCTCGACGGCGTCGATTTCGTCGCCGTCAGCCCCGGCCTGGCGCCGCAGCGCGAACTGGCGCTGATTACACCTGCCGCTGGCGAGAAAAATATCCCCGTGTGGGGCGAGATCGAACTGTTTGCGCAAGCGCTGGCGGCGTTGAAGGCGGAACGCGGCTATGCGCCGAAAGTGATCGCCATCACGGGCACCAACGGCAAGACGACAGTGACCAGCCTGGTGGGCTTGCTGTGCGAGCGCGCAGGCTTGGCCACGCGCGTGGCCGGCAATATCAGCCCGGCGGCGCTGGACGTGCTGCGCGAGGTACTCGATGCGGAGCCGGTGCCGCTGCCTGTTGCCGAGGGCGAGGAACCGGCAGAAGCCGTGGCCAGCACCTTGCCGCAAGCATGGATACTGGAACTGTCCAGCTTCCAGTTGCACACGACGTTCAGCCTGCAGGCCGATGCGGCCACGGTATTGAATCTGTCGCAGGACCACCTGGATTGGCACGGTGACATGGCCTCTTATGCGAGCGACAAGGCGCGCATCTTCGGCGACCAGACCGTGCGCATTCTGAACCGCGACGATGCTGCCGTGATGCACATGGCCGATCCGCTTGCGGAAACCATCACCTTCGGCACGGGCGAGCCGGTGGAAGTAGACAGCTTTGGCCTGGTCAATGAACGGGGCATCTTCTGGCTGGCGCAAGCCGTACCCAGCGAAGAAGTCATCGAGAAAAAACGCAGGAAGAACGATCCGGCGCCGGAACCGGTGCCGACGATGGCCAAGAAACTGATGCCGGCCGATGCGCTGAAAATCCGTGGCCAGCACAATGCCTCGAATGCGCTGGCGGCGCTGGCCCTGTGCCGCGCCATCGGCCTGCCATTCGCGCCGTTGCTGCATGGCTTGCGCGAGTACCAGGGCGAGCCGCACAGGGTGGAACTGATCACCGCTGTGAATGATGTCGAATACTACGACGACAGCAAGGGCACCAACGTGGGCGCGACAGTGGCCGCCCTGTTCGGCCTGGGCAAGGCGTTTGGCGGCGCGGAACAGCGCCTGGTGCTGATCGCCGGCGGTGATGGCAAGGGGCAGGATTTCTCGCCGCTGGCTGAACCCGTGTCGCGCTATGTGCGTGCCGTGGTGCTGATCGGCCGCGACGCGCCTGCGTTGCGCACGGCTCTGGAACCGGCGGGCGTGGATATCATCGACTGCGCCACCTTGCCGGAGGCGGTCAAGCGCGCCAGCAGCCTGGCCCTGGCCGGCGATGCCGTGCTGCTGTCGCCCGCGTGCGCCAGCCTGGACATGTTCAAGAACTACGCGCACCGCGCGCAGGTGTTTGTCGACGCCGTGCGCGATATCGCACTGGAAAACGGACAGGATATCTGATGGCCTTCCAACTGCCCTTCAGCTTTGGTTCCGGCTCGGCTGCCAAGCCGCTGGATAGCCGCGCGCGGCAGTCGAAGATGATGGACTATGACAAGCCACTGGTGTGGGTCGTCCTGCTGCTCATGTTGCTGGGCATGGTGATGGTGTATTCGGCCTCGATCTCGCTGTCGGACGCGCGCAAGTTCGCCGCCTACACGAACAATTATTTCGTCGTTCGCCAGGCGCTGTTCATCGGCGTGTCGATCATCGCCGCGGCGCTGGTGTTCCGCATCCGTGTCGCTACCTGGCAAAAGATGGCGCCATGGCTGTTCATCGGTACGCTGGTGCTGCTGGTGATGGTGCTGATACCTGGCCTGGGCGTATCGGTCAATGGCGGCCGCCGCTGGCTGAACCTGCCGGGCCTGCGGCCGCAGCCGTCCGAGTTGATGAAGGTGGTGATGGTGCTGTACGCGGCCGACTACACGGTGCGCAAGCAGGAATACATGCACAAATTGACCAAGGGCTTCATGCCGATGGCGCTGGCCGTCAGCTTCGTCGGCCTGCTGCTGCTGATGGAGCCCGACCTGGGCGCTTTTGGCGTGATCGTCTGCATCGCCATGGGCATTCTGTTTTTGGGCGGCGTTAACGCCATCTGGTTCGGCGGCATCGGCGCCATGCTGACGGCGATCTTCGTCACCATCATCGCCTTGTCGAAATTCCGCCGCGAGCGGTTTTTTGCGTATCTCGATCCGTGGCAGGAAGACAATGCGCTCAACAAGGCTTACCAGCTGACGCACTCGCTGATCGCCTTCGGGCGCGGCGAACTGTTTGGCGTGGGCCTGGGCGGCAGCGTGGAAAAACTGCACTACCTGCCCGAAGCACATACGGACTTTCTGCTGGCCGTGATCGGCGAGGAACTGGGTCTGGTGGGCGTGCTGGTCGTGATCGGCATGTTCTATTGGATTATCAAGCGGGCGTTCGACATCGGCCGCCAGGCGATCGCCATCGACCAGACCTTCGCGGGACTGACGGCGAAAGGCATCGCCATCTGGATCGGCGTGCAGACCTTCATCAACATGGGCGTGAACCTGGGCCTGCTGCCGACCAAGGGCCTGACTTTGCCTTTGATGAGTTATGGCGGCACGGGCGTACTGATTAACTGTATCGGCCTGGCGATCTTGCTGCGCATCGATTACGAAAACCGGATCCTGATGCGCGGAGGCCGGCTATGAACAACGTGACGAATTTGAAAACGACGAAAAGACTGATGATCATGGCGGCCGGTACCGGCGGCCATATTTTCCCGGGCCTGGCGATTGCGCAGACGATGCGCGCGCGCGGCTGGGAAGTGAGCTGGCTGGGCACGACCCACGGCATGGAGCAGGAGCTGGTGCCGAAGAGCGGCATTCCCATGGACGCCATCGCGTTCTCCGGCATGCGCGGCAAGGGCCTGGCGCACACCATCCAGGGCGGCTTCAGGATGCTGGCGAGCTTCTTTGCCATCCGCCGTTTCATCGCCAGCCGCAAGCCCGACGTGGTGATGGGCATGGGCGGCTACGTTACCGTGCCGGGCGGACTGATGGCGCGCCTGAAGGGCGTGCCGCTGGTGCTGGTGAATGCCGACGCGGCGCTGCTGCTGTCGAACAAGACGCTGGTGCCGCTGGCGCAAAAGGTTTGCTTCGGTTTTCCCGCCGATTTCGGCAGCGCCGCAGGCAAGGCCGTCGTCACGGGCAATCCCGTGCGCGCGGAGATTCTCGCCATGGCGCCGCCGGCATCCCGCTTTGCGGGTCGCAGCGGGCCGCTGCGCATCCTGGTGGTGGGCGGCAGCCTGGGCGCGAAAGCGCTGAACGACAATCTGCCCGCTGCGCTGGCTTTGATGCCGGAGGGCGAACGTCCGCTGGTGACGCACCAGTCGGGCAAGAAGAATATCGACGCCCTGCATGCCGCGTATGCGCAGGCGGGCGTGCGCGCCAATGTGGTCGATTTCATCGACGACATGGCCAAGGCGTATACCGAGGCCGATCTGGTGATTTGCCGCGCTGGCGCGATCACCCTGTCGGAATTGACGGCGGCCGGCGTGGCCAGCGTGCTCGTGCCGCTGGTGGCGTCGACCACCAGCCACCAGCGTGACAATGCGCAATGGATGGCGAAGCAGGGCGCGGCGATTCATTTGCCGCAGACGGAAATGAGTGCAGCGTCGCTGAGTGCGATGCTGGCGTCTTTGACGCGCGACAGCTGCCAGCAGATGGCGCAAGCGGCACTGGCAGCAGGCAGGCGCGACGCCAATGAGGCGATCGCACACGTATTGGAAAAACTGGCATGAGGTTAGCTCTGTGAAGCATAAAGTAAACAATATCCACTTTGTCGGCATTGGCGGCAGCGGCATGAGCGGCATCGCCGAAGTGCTGGTCAACCTGGGCTACAAGGTGTCGGGCTCCGACCTGGGCAGCAATGCGGCGACGCAGCGCCTGGCGAGCCTGGGCGCGACTGTCATGCTCGGCCACGCGGCCGAGCATATCGGCGACGCTGATGCGGTCGTGACGTCGGGCGCCGTCCCGCAAGACAATCCGGAAGTGGTAGCCGCGCGCGCGCGCAAGATCCCGCTGGTGCCGCGCGCCGTGATGCTCGGTGAATTGATGCGTTTGAAACGAGGCATCGCCATCGCCGGCACGCACGGCAAGACGACGACCACCAGCCTGGTCGCTTCGGTGCTGGCGCAGGGCGGCCTCGATCCTACTTTTGTGATCGGTGGACGCCTGACCAGCGCCGGCGCTAACGCCAAGCTCGGTTCGGGCGACTACCTGGTGGCCGAAGCCGATGAGTCGGACGCCTCGTTCCTGAACCTGACGCCGATGATCGAAGTGATCACGAATATCGACGCCGATCACATGGACACCTACGAGCACGATTTCGAAAAGCTCAAGCAGGCGTTCGTGCAGTTCACGCACCGTCTGCCTTTCTATGGCCGTGCCATGCTGTGCATCGACGATCCGCACGTACGCGCCATCATCCCGTTCGTCACCAAGCCGGTCACCACCTATGGCTTCGCGGAGGACGCCGAAGTGCGCGCCATCAACGCGCGCGCCGTGGGCCTGGAAATGCATTTCACGGTGCTGCAGGACGGCTATCCTGATCTCGACGTGGTGTTGAACCAGCCTGGCATGCACAATGTGCAAAATGCCTGCTCGGCGATCGCCATCGCGCGCGAAATTGGCATCGCCGACAGTGCGACGCAGCAGGGCCTGGCCGAGTTCTCCGGCGTGGGCCGGCGCTTCACGCGCTATGGCGACGTGGCGCTGCCGAACGGCGGTACTTTTGCGCTGGTCGACGATTTCGGCCACCATCCGGTGGAAACGGAAGTGACCCTGGCCGCTGCGCGCGCTGCCTATCCTGGCCGCCGCCTGGTGCTGGCTTTCCAGCCGCACCGCTACAGCCGCACGCGCGACCTGTTCGAGGATTTCGTCAAGGTGCTCGGTGCGCCCGACGTGCTGCTGTTGTCCGAAGTGTATGCGGCGGGCGAAGCGCCTATCGTCGCCGCCGACGGGCGCGCCCTGGCGCATGCGCTGCGCGCGCGCGGCAAGATCGAACCGATTTTCGTCGAGTCGATGACGGACATGGCCGACACCATCATGAGCGTGGCGCGCGACGGTGACGTCGTGCTGACCATGGGGGCGGGCTCGATCAGCGGCATCCCGCAACAACTGACAACGTATCAATCTCACACTGTAAAGGCCTGACGTGAACCAAGCTTCAGCTATCGACGTTAAACAATTGGGCAAGGTCGGCGTCCTGTTCGGCGGCAGCTCGGCCGAGCGCGAAGTGTCGCTGATGTCCGGCACGGGCGTGCTGGCTGCACTGAAAAGCCGTGGCGTGGACGCGCATGCGTTCGATACGGGCGAACGCAGCCTGGCCGAACTGGCTGCTGAAAAATTTGACCGCGTCTTCATCGCGCTGCACGGCCGCTTCGGCGAAGACGGCAGCCTGCAGGGCGCGCTCGAGCAATTGGGCATTCCCTACACGGGTAGCGGCGTGATGGCGTGCGCGGTGGGCATGGACAAGGTCTATACCAAGATGATCTGGCTGATGCACCAGCTGCCGACGCCACAGTACGCGGTGCTCAATGACAGCTCCGACTTGGCCAAGGTGGTCGCGGAACTGGGCTTGCCGCTGATCGTCAAGCCGCCGCATGAAGGATCGAGCATCGGCATCACCACCGTCAACGAAGCATCGGCCTTCCAGGCGGCCTACGATATTGCCGCTGGCCTCGATGATTCGGTGCTGGCCGAGGAATTCATCAAGGGCCGCGAATTCACCGTGGCGATCCTGGGCCAGGGCGCCACGGCGCGCGCGCTGCCACCGATTGAAATCGTCGCGCCGCAAGGCAATTACGATTACCAGAACAAGTACTTCACGGACGACACGCAGTATTTTTGTCCGCCGCAGCTGGACCAGGCAATCGTGGCGGAAATGGAGCGCATCGCCGTGGCAGCCTACCGTGCCCTCGGCTGCGAAGGCTGGGGACGCGTGGACGTGCTGATGCGCGCGGCCGACAGCAAGCTGTTCCTGCTGGAAGTGAATACCTCGCCCGGCATGACGGGGCACTCGCTCGTGCCGATGGCGGCGCGTGCGGTGGGCATCAGCTATGAAGACCTGTGCCTGGAAATCGTCGCTGGCGCGCGACTGAAAATGCACAAGGGACAGCACTGATATGTGGCATGACGCTAAAAGCCTCAATACGACTGCCAACGGCTTGCTGGCCGCGGTTCTGGTCGTGTGCGTGGCCGCCGGCGTCTGGTGGGTGTCGCAGCGTCCCATGTTCGACCTGCGCACGATCAAGGTGGAAAGCGCGGACGACAAGGGTTTGCGCCACGTGAATTACCTGACCCTGCGCAGCGGCACCCTGGGCCGCATCAAGGGCAATTTTTTCACGACCAACCTGGAAAGCGTGCGCGGCGTGTTTGAATCGGTGCCCTGGGTGCGCCGCGCCAGCGTGCGACGCGAGTGGCCGAACCAGCTGATCGTGGCGCTGGAAGAACACGAAGCGCTGGGTACCTGGGGCGAGGATGGACGCCTGCTGTCGGTCAAGGGCGACGTGTTTACGGCCAATGTGGCTGAAGCCGAAGATGACCATGAATTGCCTGCCTTCGCCGGCCCCGATGGCAGCGAGAAGGAAGTACTGGCCACCTACGTGCAGCTGGCAAAGTGGTTTTCACCGCTGAAGATGGTGCCGGAAACCCTGTCGCTGTCGAGCCGCTATGCATGGACCGTGAAACTGGACAATGGCATGAGCGTGGCGCTGGGGCGCGAGCAGAATCATACGACCCTGAAGGCGCGCGTCGACCGGCTTGTAGGTATCTACCCGCAACTGGCGAGCCGGCTGGAAAATATCGACACGATCGATATGCGCTACCAGAATGGCCTGGCGCTCAGTTCCGCCGGCCTGGTGATACCGGCCGAAGGCAAGGATGGCAAGCCGCAAGCGGCGATCAAGAAGAAAAATGGCAGTCCGATTAAAAAACCGACTTAACTTAATAATCAATTTAGCAATAGCCCAAAAAATTAGGCGACAGAAATGACAAAAGACGCGAAAAACCTGATCGTCGGCCTCGACATCGGCACCTCGAAAGTGGTGGCGGTGGTAGCCGAAGTGATGTCCGACGGGCGCCACGAAGTGATCGGGCTGGGCCAGCACGAATCGAAGGGCCTGAAAAAAGGCGTGGTGGTCAATATCGAGGCCACGGTGGAGTCCATCCAGCGCGCGCTGGAAGAGGCCGAGCTGATGGCCGACTGCAAGATCCGCAATGTCTACGCGGGCATTGCGGGCAGCCATATCCGCAGCTTCAATTCCAGCGGCATGGTGGCCATCAAGGACAAGGAAGTGACGGCGACCGACGTGGCGCGCGTCATCGAGACGGCAAAAGCGGTTAACATTCCGACCGATCAGCAATTGCTGCACACGGTGCCGCAAGAGTTTATCGTCGACAGCCAGGAAGATGTGCGCGAGCCTATCGGCATGAGCGGCATCCGCCTGGAGGTGAAGGTGCATATCGTCACCGGCGCCGTGTCGGCAGTGCAGAACATCGTCAAGTGCGTGCGCCGCTGCGGCCTGGAAGTGTCGGACCTGATCTTGCAGCCGATGGCGTCTGCCGATGCGGTGCTCACGCCCGACGAGAAGGAACTGGGTGTGGTGCTGATCGACATCGGCGGCGGCACGACCGATGTGGCGGTATTCTCCGATGGCGCGATCCGCCATACGGCAGTCATTCCCATCGCCGGCGACCAGATCACCAACGACATCGCCATGGCCTTGCGTACCCCGACCGCGGAAGCGGAAGAAATCAAGATCCGCTATGGCGTGGCCAAGCAGGTCCTGGCCGACCCCGGCGAATCGCTGGAAGTGCCAGGCCTGGGCGACCGCGGTCCGCGCAACCTGTCGCGCCAGGCGCTGGCGGCAGTGATCGAGCCGCGCGTCGAGGAGTTGTTCGCGATGGTGCACCAGGTGGTGCGCGAATCCGGTTATGAAGGCGTGCTGTCGTCGGGCATCGTGCTCACCGGCGGCACTTCCATCATGCCAGGCATGGTGGAAATGGCAGAAGATATTTTCCTGAAACCGGCGCGCCTGGGCACGCCCGAGTATCGGGGCCAGCTGGCCGACGTGGTGCGCAGTCCGCGCTATGCCACGGTATTGGGTCTGCTGCTGGAAGCGAAGAAGCAATACCTGCGCGGCCACATCGTGACGCGTCAGGACGGCTCGGTGAAGGCAGTCTGGCAGCGCATGAAGGAATGGTTTTTAGGGAATTTTTAAGGGCATGATTTTCGCCCGGCAGCACAGGTTTTTTGGCAGCATCGCAGGTACACACACATAACTTTATTTTATATTTAACCGCAGTTTTCAATCTCCAGTTCTCCTACCAATATGAGGCCTGGCGCTTGGAAACCGCATCTGATAGGAGCACATCATGGAGTTCGATATGGTCGATAACACAGCTTTAGGTACCGTCATCAAGGTCGTCGGCGTCGGCGGTGCGGGTGGCAATGCAGTCCAACACATGATCAACAAAGGCATGTCGGGTGTGGAGTTCATTGCCGCCAACACCGACGCACAGGCCCTGTCGACATCGAAGGCCCACAACATCATCCAGATCGGTGATACCGGTCTGGGCGCCGGCATGAAGCCTGCCGTCGGTCGCCAGCTCGCCGAAGAATCGCGTGCACGCATCGCCGATTCGCTGCGCGGCGCGCACATGGTCTTCATCGCTGCCGGCATGGGCGGTGGCACGGGCACGGGCGCCGCTCCTATCGTGGCCGAAGTGGCCAAGGAACTGGGCGCGCTGACGGTCGCCGTGGTATCGAAGCCATTCTCGTACGAAGGCCAGAAGTGCATGGACATCGCCGACGAAGGCCTGGAGCAGTTGTCGCTGCACGTCGATTCGCTGATCATCATCCTCAATGAAAAACTGGAAGAGATCTACGAAGACGAAAGCATGCTGGAATGGATGCAGCATGCCGATGATGTGCTCAACAACGCGGTGGCCGGCATTGCCGAAATCATCAACGTGCCGGGTCATATCAACGTCGACTTCAACGACGTGAAAACCATCATGGGCGAGCAGGGCAAGGCCATGATGGGTACGGCGACCGCTTCCGGCGTCGACCGCGCGCGCATCGCCGCCGAACAGGCTGTCGCTTCGCCGCTGTTGGATGGCATCGACCTGTCCGGCGCGCGCGGCGTGCTGGTCAACGTCACGGCCAGCCGTGGCTTGAAGGGTAAAGAGATCAAGGAAGTCATGGCTGCCGTGCGCGCCTTTGCCGCACCGGACGCGTCGATTGCGCAAGGTATCGCCTACGACGACGCCATGGGCGACGATATCCGCGTTACCGTGGTGGCCACGGGCCTGGGCCGCGCGAAGAAAAACATCCAGCTGGTACCGCAGCAAGTGCTGCGCACCGGCACCCACAACAGCCCTCTGACTCCATCGGCTGCCATGGGTGGCGCGCAAGCGGCGACGACGACGGTTGGCGTGGCGACGCCGGCTGCCGGTTTCGACGGCATGAAGGCGCCGGCAGTATGGCGCCGCGAATCGGCTTCCGAGCAGGTGCGCGCGATGGAAAAGAATGGCATGGAAACGTACGACATTCCAGCCTTCCTGCGCAAACAAGCCGATTAAGGTGGTTTGATGCAAGCAAGCATGACGGCGGCCTGAGGGTCGCCGTTTTTTTTGCCGGTTTTTGACTTTTGCCTTTGCCTTTCCGGCCATTTTCTGCACAAATGCGGCAAGTCAGGCATACTATTGCGCAGTGTCGGCAGCATGCCGGCAGAAGCAGATCACGGGCGCTGTCCGCTCCACGGAACGGGCGGCGTCCATAACCGACAGTACACAAGGAGTCAACATGACCATCAAGATCGGCGACACCCTGCCAGAAGGCACCCTGGCCGAATTCATCGAAAGCGAAACCGAAGGTTGCGCACTGGGCCCGAACACGTTCAACGTGCAAGATTTGGTCAAGGGCAAGAAGATCGCCATCTTCGGCCTGCCAGGCGCGTACACCCCGACCTGCTCCGCACAGCACGTGCCAGGCTATGTGCAGCACGCTGCCGACCTGAAAGCCAAAGGCGTCGATGAAATCTGGTGCATCTCCGTCAACGACGCGTTCGTGATGGGCGCCTGGGGCCGCGATCAGAAAGCCACCGGCGTCGTGCGCATGATGGCTGACGGCAACGCCGCCTTCAGCAAGGCCCTGGGCCTGGATGCTGATTTTTCCAAGCACGGCATGGGTACGCGCTCGCAGCGCTACTCGATGCTGGTCGACAATGGCGTCGTGACGCAGTTGAACGTCGAGCAGGGTGGCAAGTTTGAAGTGTCGAATGCCGAGACGCTGCTGGGCCAACTGGCTTAAGTTATATGGGGTCAGACCCGGCGGGTCTGACCCCTTCAAAAAACGGCGCCATCGGCGCCGTTTTTTTATTGCACCTGCGGTTTCGTTGCCTCGAACATGGCCGCATCGATGCTGAACGAATAATCGTCCTGCAGCGCGAAATAGCTGCGCGCTTCCTCGGGCGCGCCATCGAACAGGTTGCGGATGGCCGAGACTCTTTCGGCGGGCGTGCGCATGCGCGCCACCCACTCGTCAAACTGCATCGGCAGTTTCCACACGCTGCGCAATTGATGCGTGAATCCCGCATGGTCGAACTTGGCGCCCCACTCGCAGCTGCGGTAGTCGCGTACGTGCGAGGCATCGCGCAGCATTTCCACCGCCTGCAGGGTGCTGTCGTACAGGGCCGTCCTGGGCGCCACGATGTCGACCACTAATAAGGTGCCGTTCGGGCGCAGCACGCGCCACGCTTCCGCCAGCGCTGCCGCCACATCGTTCCAGTGGTGCGCGGAAAAGCGCGTGACGACCATGTCGAAGCTGGCGTCGGCAAACGGCAAACGGGCCACGTCGCCCTGCTGTGTGCTGATGTTGTGCAAGCCACGTTGCGCCCCCGCGTAGTCCACCACGTCGAGCATCGGCTGCGCCAGGTCGTAGGCGACGACCGAGTGCGCCACGGGGGCGACGGCAAAGCTGGCGTGGCCGGCGCCGCAGCCCAGGTCCAGGACGATGGGCTTGCCATGGCGGCGCGCGCATTCCTGCATCAGCACCAGGTCGGCACCTTGCGCGTGTACCGCGCTGCTCAGGTAGGCGTTGGCCGTCTTGCCAAACTGTTCAGTGACAACATCGTGCTGCTGCATGGTTTTCTCCTGTTGATGGGTGAGTTCCTGCAGAATAGGGATAAAATTATCCTGTAACAAGACCATAACTTATACTGGTATATTTATTACCATGCATCCCTGCCATGTCGAGCAAACTCGCTGAATTCATCCGCGCCCGGCGCGAAGCCGTCACTCCCGCCATGGCCGGCTTGCCCGGTGGCGGGCGGCGGCGCACGCCGGGTTTGCGGCGCGAAGAGCTGGCGCAACTGTGCGAGGTCAGTCCCACCTGGCTGACGTGGCTGGAACAGGGGCGGCCCGTGTCGGCCTCGGCCAAGATGCTTGCCCGCCTGGCGCAGGTGTTGCAGCTGAGCGCGGCCGAGCGCGCCTATCTGTTCGAAGTGGCCGACAAGCATGACCCCAGCCACAGCACAGGCGAGGGCGAGGGGCCTGCGGCCGCCGAGCTCGCTGCCATCGTCGCCGCCATCGACGCGCCAGCGTACATCCTGGACCGGGAATGGAATGCCGTGGCGTGGAATGGGGCGGCGTCCACGCTGTTCACCGGCTGGCTGCATGGCGAAGTTGCCGCGCCGAACCAGCTGCGCTTCATGTTCCTGGAACCTGGAGCGCGTGAGCTGGTTATCGGCTGGCCCGAGCGGGCGCAGCGCCTGGTGGCGGAGTTCCGCGCCGATATCGGCCGACAGGCGGACCAGGCGCCGCTGGCCGGCCTGATCGCCGAGCTGGCCGGCGCCAGCGTTGAATTTCGCCAGTGGTGGGGCGCGCAGCAGGTGCTGGGCCGCGATGGGGGATTGCGCCGCTTCCAGCACGCGCAACAGGGGCTGCTTGCGTTCAATCAGGTGACCCTGCACCTGGCGCGCCAGCATGAATTGAAACTGGTGATGCTGTTGCCGGTGTCATAAGGTAAACGGCCGCGCTTGCTATAATCGGGCGGACGGTGTGGCCTTGCCAACCGGTCCTGGCTCCGGCCGTCGCCATGATGACGGTCCCGTTCTTTTGCCCGGAGTCTGTCCTGATACCCCGCAACCAAAACCTGCGCAGCATCTATGTGATGCTGGTCGCCGTCGCCATGTTTTCCTTGATGGACACAGCCATGAAGCTGCTGTCCGCCCATTATCCCGCCATGCAGGTGACGGCCTTGCGCGCCCTGTCGTCCCTGCCGCTCGTCTGCCTGTACCTGCTGTACCGCGGCGCCTTCAAGAACGTGCTGAAGGTGCGCTGGCCGCTGCACTTGCTGCGCGGCGCGCTGGGCGTGCTGATGATTACCCTGTTCGCCTACGGCTTGAAGCGCATGTCGCTGGCCGAGACGTACGCGCTGTTCTTCGTCGCGCCCTTGCTGATCACGGTCCTGTCGGTGTTTATCCTCAAGGAAAAAGTCGACCTGGCACGCTGGTGCGCGATCGGCGTGGGTCTGCTGGGCGTGCTGGTGGCGCTGCGCCCGGACGGATCGGGATTTTTCTCGCTGGCCGGCCTGGCCGTGCTGGGTTCGGCCGCCTGCTACGCCATATCAGCCGTCACGGGGCGCATCCTGAGCCGCACGGATGCCAGCGAAAGCATGGTCTTCTGGCTGATGGTGATGATGGCCATCGGTGGCGTGGCCCTGTCGGCGCATGAGTGGGTGAGCATCCGGCGCGAAGACTGGTGGCTGCTGGCTGGCTTGTCTGTCAGTGGTTTCCTGGGCCAGCTGGCCATCACGGAGGCATTTCGCTTTGGCAAGGCGTCCAGCGTGGCGCCATTCGAATACTCGGCCCTGGCCTGGGGCATGGCCCTGGACTGGATGCTGTGGCGCGCCTTGCCCGATGAATACACCCTGATCGGCGCGGCCATCATCATCGGCAGCGGCATTTACCTCGTGCGGCGCGAAGCCGTGCACGCGGAAAGCGAACATCCGTGAGGAGCGGTTGTGGTATTTCTGGCGTGAGCCATGCCGCGCTGCAACGAAAATCCGGCAAATAGATATAATCGACAGATGTTAAAACAACGCACTATTAAACAACAGGTCCGCACCATCGGTGTCGGTTTGCACTCTGGCACCAAGGTCGAGCTGATCTTGCGCCCTGCCGCGATTGACACGGGCATCGTGTTTCGCCGCATCGACCTCGATCCCATCGTCGAGTTCCCCGCCAGCGCCATGGCCGTGGGCGATACGCGCATGGCTTCCGTGCTGATCAAGGATGGCGCCAGGGTTTCCACCGTGGAACATCTGATGTCGGCGGCGGCCGGCCTGGGCGTGGACAATATGTATATCGACGTGAATGCGGAAGAAATTCCCATCATGGATGGTTCCGCCTCGTCCTTTGTCTACCTGCTGCAGCAGGCTGGCGTGGAAGAGCAGCAGGCGCCGAAGAAATTCATCAAGGTCATCAAGCCGGTGGAAGTGCGTCACGGCAAGGGTGACGCGGAGAAATGGGCGCGCCTGTCGCCGTACGACGGCTTCAAGCTCGATTTCTTCATCGAATTCAACCATCCGGCCGTCGATGGCACGATGCAGCGCGCCTCTGTCGACTTTGGCGACGTGTCGTACGTGCACGACGTGGCGCGTGCGCGCACCTTTGGTTTCATGCAGGACGTGGAAAGCTTGCGCGGCATGGGCCTGGCGCGTGGCGGTTCGCTGGAAAACGCCATCGTCATGGATGAGTACCGTATCCTCAACGCCGATGGCTTGCGCTATGAAGACGAGTTCGTGCGCCACAAGATTCTCGACGCCATCGGCGACCTGTACCTGGTGGGCCATCCCTTGCTCGCGTATTACACGGCGCACAAGTCGGGCCACGCACTGAACAACCAGCTGCTGCTGGCGCTGCTGGAGCAGCCGGAAGCGTATGAAATTGTCTCGTTCGATACCAACGAGGCGGCGCCGCAATCCTACCTGCGCCAGATGGAGCGCGAGTGGTCGTTGACCTGATCTGAGCGACACCTCATTAAACCTACTGCGCGTCGGTATAGGCGGCCTGCGATGCTCACCGTACCTTCGTACGGTTGCGCTTCTTAGCCACCTCTCCCTTCCGCTCGCTACGGTTTTCTGAGGTGTCAAAATGTTGCCGGGCAGTCTTAATCTTTAGGTTCGCGGTGGTGGCGGACCATGTTGCGCAGCGCCGCGATCAATTGCTCGTTCTGTTTCGACGCGGGCAGGGCCGTGCTCAGTTCTTCCAGGGCCGACATGGCTTTTTCTGGCAAGACCAGCGCGCGCGTATGCACGATGGGCGCGATGCTCTTGATCACTTGCACTTTCAGCTTGATGCCTGAAATCTGCCAGCCTTTCCGTTCCAGTTCCCCCTGCAGCTTCGGCAACTGCTGCTTGAGCTTGGCTGCCAGCGCCGCGTTCGGCGTGGCCAGCACCAGTTGGCCGCTCTCGAATTGCAGGATGTCGCAATGCTCGAACATCGCCGGCAAGGCCTTGGCGCAATCTTTTTGCAGGGCGGCCAGGCGTGTGACGGTGGGCATCAGTGAGGCCATCGTGGCGTTGCCGCGCAGAAAATCGGTCGCGCCCGTGACGGCCGGGCCTGAACGGGCAAAGCCGTAGCCGCGGCGCGGTGCCGGAGAGTAAGTGGGAGTTCGCATGGCCGAAACATAGCACACTCGCCCGCGCATGACGAGTGCGGCGGCGGGTACGGCGCAAGCTGGCCGGTCGTATTGCCTTACAGTATGGAAAATGTCGGCAATTTCTGCCATTTGTTTGTCATTAAGCTATTGTTATATGGTGCATTAGCCCAACCTTGGCGGGAACGCATGATAAAATCATCGTCTTTTGCCATAGTCGAACTCCGTGCGGTCACGCGATTATTACCTCGTTGTCACCTACCGAGCTTTTTTTAACGGCGTTTTTTCAAGAATTCAAGCATGTCATTACTGACCCAGATTTTCGGTAGCCGCAACCAGCGGCTGCTCAAGCAATACCAAAAAACGGTACGCGAGATCAATGCGCTCGAGCCGGCCATCGAAAAGCTGTCGGATGCCGAGCTGCAAGCGAAGACGCCTGCCTTCAAGGAACGCATCGCCGCTGGCGAATCGCTCGACGCCTTGTTGCCGGAAGCATTTGCCGTCTGCCGCGAGGCCAGCAAGCGCGTTCTGCGCATGCGCCACTTCGATGTGCAGATGATCGGCGGTATGGTCTTGCATTTCGGCAAGATCGCAGAGATGGGCACGGGCGAGGGCAAGACCCTGATGGCCACCTTGCCAGCCTACCTGAATGCCTTGTCCGGCAAGGGCGTGCATATCGTCACCGTCAATGACTACCTGGCGCAGCGCGATGCCGAGACCATGGGCCGCCTGTATGCATGGCTGGGCCTGTCGACCGGCGTGAACATGTCGCAGATGGAGCACAGCGCCAAGCAGCAGGCGTACAACTCCGACATCACGTATGGCACGAATAACGAATTCGGTTTCGACTTCTTGCGCGATAACATGGTCTACGAAGCGCGCGAGCGCGTGCAGCGCAGCCTGAACTTCGGCATCGTCGATGAAGTCGACTCGATCCTGATCGATGAAGCGCGTACGCCGTTGATCATTTCGGGTCAGGCCGAGAACCACACGGACCTGTATTACAAGATCAATGAAGTGCCTGCATTGCTGACTTTGCAGATCGGCGAAGAAACGCCCGATGGCAAAGGCAAGGTTGACGTTCCGGGCGACTACACCAAGGATGAAAAGGCGCACCAGGTGCTGCTGACGGAAGCGGGCCACGAAAAGGCCGAGCGCATCCTGATGGAAATGGGCTTGCTGCCGGAAGGCGCATCGCTGTACGATTCGGCCAACATTACCCTCGTGCATCACCTGTATGCGGCCCTGCGCGCGCATGCGCTGTACTTCAAGGATCAGCACTACGTGGTGCAGAACAGTGAAGTCGTCATCGTCGATGAATTCACGGGCCGTCTGATGACGGGCCGCCGCTGGTCCGATGGCTTGCACCAGGCCGTCGAAGCGAAAGAAGGCGTCAAGATCCAGAACGAGAACCAGACCCTGGCCTCGATCACCTTCCAGAACTACTTCCGCATGTACGCCAAGCTGGCCGGCATGACCGGTACGGCCGATACCGAAGCGTACGAATTCCAGGAAATCTACGGCCTGGAAACGGTCGTTATCCCGCAAAACCGTCCGTTGCAGCGTAAGGACCGCCAGGATCAGGTCTACAAATCGTCGGCGGAAAAATACAACGCGATGTTGAACGACATCCGCGATTGCTACGAGCGCGGCCAGCCCGTGCTGGTGGGTACGACCTCGATCGAAAACTCGGAACTGCTGTCGGGCATCCTGACCAAGGCCAGTTTGCCGCACAACGTGCTGAACGCGAAGCAGCATGCGCGCGAAGCGGAAATCATCGCTCAGGCAGGCCGTCCGAAAGCCATCACCATCGCTACCAACATGGCAGGTCGCGGTACGGACATCGTGTTGGGCGGTAACGTTGAAAACCAGATCAAGTTCATCGAAGCCAATGCTGAATTGAGCGATGCCGACAAGGCCGCCCAGTCGCAGACCCTGCGCGATGAATGGCAATCGCTGCACGACCACGTGGTCAACGCGGGCGGCTTGCACATCATCGGCACCGAACGCCATGAATCGCGCCGCGTGGACAATCAGCTGCGTGGCCGTGCCGGTCGCCAGGGCGATCCGGGTTCGTCGCGCTTCTACCTGTCGCTTGACGATGCGCTGCTGCGCATCTTCGCCGGCGACCGCGTGCGCGCCGTGATGGACCGCCTGAAAATGCCGGAAGGCGAACCGATCGAGGCAGGTATCGTCTCGCGTTCGATCGAATCGGCCCAGCGCAAGGTCGAAGCGCGCAACTTCGACATTCGCAAGCAATTGCTGGAATACGATGACGTCGCCAACGACCAGCGCAAGGTGATTTACCAGCAGCGTAACGAGTTGCTGGAAACGACCGACATTTCGGAAATGATTGGCTCGCTGCGCCACGGCGTGTTCACCGACCTGGTGCACGAGTACGTGCCGCACGAATCGGTGGAAGAGCAATGGGATATCAAGGGCCTGGAAAATACCCTGTCCAGCGAATGGCAGCTCGACATGCCGCTGCGTTCCATGCTGGAAGCCGATTCGACCCTGACGGACGAAGAGATCCTGGAAAAAGTGCTGGTCGCGGCAGATGCCGTGTACCAGTCGAAGATCGATATCGTCGGCAAGGAATCGTTTGGCGGCTTCGAACGCAATGTCATGCTGCAAAGCGTCGACAGCCACTGGCGCGAACACCTGGCGGCGCTCGATCATCTGCGCCAGGGTATTCACCTGCGCGGTTATGCGCAGAAGAACCCGAAACAGGAATACAAGCGCGAAGCGTTTGAACTGTTTGGCCAGATGCTTGACATGATCAAGAACGACGTCACGAAACACGTGATGACGGTGCGTATCCAGTCCCGCGAAGAAGTCGATGCGGCCGAACAGGCGATGCAGCAGTCGCACGTGGAAAACGTGCACTACCAGCATGCCGAGTTCGATCCGAACGCGGCGCCGGAAGAATTGCTGGCGCCAGCGGCCGGCGGCAACATGGACAACGTCGATGACATGAGCGTGAGCATGGGCGTCAAAGTGGGCCGCAATGACCCATGCCCTTGCGGCAGCGGCAAGAAGTACAAGGCTTGCCACGGCAAGCTGGCTTAAGCGCGGTTTGTCAGCGTGAACAAAAAACGGAGACCGCGGTCTCCGTTTTTTTTGGCTCTGTCCCCGATAAGTAGGGGAATTCCGAGAATTTTCCTGGGGCCCTGCTGTCTGACTGTAGATATCAGACAAACGGGAGTCTTCCATGCAGCCAGCCCAGTGGAAAACCTTCATCGCCCAGTTCACCGCACTGAGCCAGCGTCAACGCCTGGCGAGCATCGCCCTGCTGCGCGGGGCAGCGC
>NZ_JBNYXS010000017.1:0-135312 GCF_051380775.1 Janthinobacterium pasteuri
AGCCACACACGCCGAGCGCATCGCCAATTCTTGCTGACGGGCCTCCAGCGCAAAAATGATTGCGAACACCTGCTCAATTGAAAATGTGACTGTTTTGTAATTTTGTGTAACTGACATGTTGCCTCCTCAGGCTGGTTTTTCTCCTCGGGCGAAAGTGCCGGGCGGGCGGCGGGGCCGCTAGTTGCCTGAGGAGGGACGGAAGAATCCGCCCGACAACGCAATATAGTCAAAGAACTTTGACGCGTCAATGAACTTCGACGTCGAAGTTCTACAACGTTGCAATATCGTTGACTGTCAACTATATTTGACGCATTGCCGCAATCAGCGGAATAGCCCTGAGGAGAGCTACAGTGAATACCCTTGAATATTTAGATGCCGTAAAGCAAAAGCTTGGCATTACCTCCGACTATGCGCTTGCCGCCCGCCTCGGTGTCACCCGTAGTGCCGTCAGCAATTTCCAACGTGGTGTTGGCGTTTTTGGCGATGACGTCGCGCTTACCGTTGCTGAAATCCTTGGCGTCCACCCGCTCACGGTTATCGCCCAGGCAAATGCCGAGCGCGCAAAAACGCCCGAGCAGCGTGCGCGCTGGTCGGGCGTCATGGAAAAATTCTCACTGTCTTTTAATGCCCTCCTATTGGGCCGTGGCCCGCATGCAGCCTTGCTCTAGCGTGCGCCAATAGGTAGTAAGTGCCCGGTGAACACTCTATAAATTATGCGAAGTGAGAGATGGATTTGATAAAACCCCCATTTCGCCAACTCCCCAATCGCAAATGCGATTTTCGCCCTTTGCGCGCAGTTAGCGTTGCTGTACGCTTTCGCTTGAACAAGCTACATGAAATACGGCTTGTCCGCGTCCGTGTCTGGTTTATTTACACCCAGCTTGGCTTGCCGGTGTAAGTCTGGTGCTTCGATGATGCTGGTGATCAGGTTTGCCACGCTCCTGCGCGACACCACGGCGCCTTTGAATGGCGCGTGGCGCGTCGTCAATTCGTAGTCGACGTCGTCTTCGGCCGACCCACTGCGCTACCTGTCCGCCTGCACCCAATAACAATATGTTTTTCATCATTTTCACGTTCATCATGGCACGGTGCCATGATGAACGTGACAGGCTTTCTTTGACGAAAGAAGCACGGCGCGCTTGAAAAAAGAGATCGCCCCTTGATGCGTGCAGGCGCATCGCCTTGTCTCGTGGTAAATTGCCGCCCGTGACCAATGTTTCATTGCCTGCGATTTTTAATCAAATCGGCAATAAAATCAGTCCCTTGCTGACTATTCTGAATGAAAAGTCTCAACATTGAGTTCCGATGATCAGGAGACCCGCATGACCCCGGCGCATCCACGCATGCTTTTATCGTACTCCCGCCGCTTTCTGTCCCTTGCCGGCGCACTAACCATCGCGACCTCCTTGTCTGCCTGTGCCAGTAAGCCAGGCCCTTGGCCTGCCCGCGCCCTGCCGCCGTCTGCTGCTGTGTCTGTCGATGCCACGCAGTTTCTATCCAGGAAGCAACTGGTCGACTGGCAAGTCGACCTAGATGAGCGTCGCCTGCGTGCCACGGGTTCGCCGCAGCATGAAGCGTTTATCGACGCCTTGCATGAACGCCTGACGCGCGCCGGTGTCAAACAACTGCGCTTCGAGCCTTTCAGTTTCCGGCAATGGTCGGTGGAAGCGGAAAACTGGGGTCTGGACGTGGTCTACGACGACAGATCTGGCGTGCTGCCCTCGGCTGGCTATATCCCATATTCGGGCGTGACGCCGCCGTCCGGCATCACGGGATGCATCGTCTATCTGGCCCCAGGGGCAAGGCCCGATGCCAGTCTGGCGGGCAAGTTGGTGCTCGTCGAGATGCCAAAAGTGGTGTGGACAGTCCAGGCTTTCCAGCAATCCGCCGTCCACATTCACGATCCGGACCACGCCATGGGTCCGGACACGCCATATGCGCGTCCGTTCCAGATGCTGGGGCCATTCAGCGCCTTGCTGGACAGCTTGCAGGCGGCCGGTGCGGCGGGCGTGATCGTCATTCTCGATACGCCGTCCAAGACGGCGGATGGTTTGTATGCGCCCCACGACGGCGTAGTGCGCCAGTTGCCCGGCGTGTTTATCGACCGCGAGCGGGGCCAGCGCCTGCGCGAAAGAGTATTGGCAGGCACGGCCCCCGTCTTGCGGCTGACCATGGCTGCCACCGTGCGGCAGGTGCAGACGCGCAACCTGGTCGGCATCATCCCCGGCAAATCCGGGGAATTGATGGTGCTGGCTAGCCACACGGATGGCCCGAACGGGCTGGATGACAATGGGGCGAACGCCATCGTGGACATGGCCCAGTATCTGGCGCGCTTGCCGCAGAACAGCCTGCCGCGCAGCGTCATGCTGCTCTTGACGAGTGGCCATCTCGCGGGCGGCGTGGGCATCGAGCAGTTTTTCAAACGCCACCAGGACGATGGCGTGACGCAGCGCATGGCCGCGATACTGGCCATAGAGCACCTGGGCGCGCTGGAAGTGCTGCCCGACAGCAATGGCTATTTGCATCCCACGGGCAGGTCCGAGCCGGCCGCCTGGTTTTCGCCGCGCACACCCGCCTTGATGGATGCGTCCTACGCCATGCTCAAAGAGGTCAACGCAGTACCCGCGTTCGTTCTGCCGTCGACCAAACCCGTTCCGAAGTATGCCGCCTTGCTTGGCGAGGGCCGGTATTTTCAGGCGGCGCATCCCATTCCCACGCTGCATTACATGGCGCAACCATATTATTTGCTCGACCATGGCATCGACACCACGACCCAGCTGGATTACCGGCTGATGCAGCGCCAGACCGTGGCCTTGACGCAGATGCTGCTGGACCTGTCGCGGGTGCCGTATGCCGATTTGCGCATGGAAACAGCGCCGTAGTTGTCGCGGCAGCCCACCTCCCTTCCCCGCCCTGCTCCTGGCGCCATTTCAAGCACCATACCAGCGCACTGGAAAACAGAGACTGGTATGGCCTGCACCGCCTGTCTCCAAGGGAAAGATTGCAATTGGTATTATGATTTTACACAAGAAATAAAACCAGTTGACTACCACCTGCAATGCTTGCACTCTGGAAAATCGGACGGTGTCTAGCCGCCTGGCCATAAAAAAATACACAAGGAGATGCGATGAACCGGACAGTCATGAATACCCTCATCCTTACCCTCTTCGGAGGGACGTTGGCCGCCTGCGGCGGCAGCAGCGAGGGAGCTGGCGCCGGCGCAAGCCAGCTGCTGGCCGGCGCCACCGAAGCGATCGCCTGCTACACCCCATGGAATAGCGGCGCCACCTACAACGGCGGTGGCAGGGCCAGCTATAACAATGTCAATTACACGGCCAACTGGTGGACGCAAGGCAATAACCCATCGACCAGCAGCGGCGGCGTCGGCAGCGGCCAGCCCTGGACGGTAGTGGGAGACTGCGGCACGCCGACCCCAACACCCACGCCTACCCCAACTCCTACGCCGACTCCCACCCCTACGCCTACCCCGACACCTACTCCAACGCCCACTCCTACCCCCACCGGCCTGGCGAAACACGCTCTGATCGGCTACTGGCACAACTTTACCAATCCCAGCGGCGCCACCTACCCGATCAGCCAGGTCAGTGATGACTGGGATGTGATCGTCGTCTCGTTTGGCGACAATGCGGGCGGCGGCAATGTCAGCCTGACCATCGACCCGGGTGCGGGCACGGAAGCGCAGTTCATCGCCGACGTGGCCGCCAAGCGGGCCAAGGGCAAGAAAGTCATCTTGTCGCTGGGCGGACAAAACGGCTCCGTTTCCGTCGGCAACATAGCCGAAGCCACCAATTTCACGAACAGCCTGTACGCCATCATCACCAGGTATGGATTCGACGGCATCGACCTGGACCTGGAAAACGGCGTGGCGCAAGGCGCGGCCATCCAGACCTATCTGCCGATCGCCGTGAAAAACCTGAAAGCCAAGGTCGGCAGCAGCTTTTATCTGTCGATGGCGCCGGAATGGGTGTATGTGGAAGGCGGATACACGAGCTATGGCAGCATCTGGGGCGCTTACATTCCCATCATCAACGCCTTGCGTTCCGAGCTGACGGTGCTGCATCCGCAGTACTACAACAATGGCGACATCTACACGCCTTACGCCACGGGCGCCATCAAGGCGGGCTCGGCCGACCAGCTGGTGGCCACGGCGCGCATGCTGATCGAAGGGTTTAATTATGGCGGCAACACCTTCGTCGGCCTGCGCCCGGACCAGGTGGGCTTCGGCGTGCCATCGGGCCGCAGCTCGGCCGGCTCTGGATTTACCACCAACGCCGACGTCAGCAATGCCCTGAATTGCCTGACGCGCCTGCTCAACTGCGGCACCATCAAGCCGCTGCAGGCGTATCCGGACTTCCGCGGCGTGATGACGTGGTCGATCAACTGGGACCGCCACGATGGCTATAACTTCTCCGTGCCGACGAAGACTGTGTTGAAAACTTTGCCGTAAGCAGCATTAGCCACGGCCGAGCAGCAGCAGGTCGTCCGGGGAAAGTCGTTCCATGTGTTCGAGCAGGAACTGGCGCTCGCCGCGTTCGTGGACGAAGGCGGCGAGCATCAGCTCAGGCCCCTGCAAGAACAGGCCGAACAGGATTTTTTCCATGATTACTTTTTGATTTTATATAATGCGTCAAGTTGCTAACGATGATAATTGCGAAAAGCAACATCGGAGATACTGTAATTGTTTTTCCGAATATCGCCGGAAGAATAGACGATGTCAATCCAATCATTGGAATAAATACGACACGCAATAAATTTCGGCGATTTTTAAAACGATTCCTATCCATGTCTTTGCTTATCTTATCGGCAGGCCCAAGGTGGTGACACCTTGTGTTCGGACCTGTCGATTTACTCCCGGGACGAACTCCAGGCCATCGCGCACTCGCTCAATACCAGGCCGCGTGCCCGCCTCAATTACGAAACGCCACTCGTCGTTGATACTCAGCACATCACGTCGCTACAAGCACCAACCACTGCTGTCAATTAACCCAGTGTTGCGCTTGCTCTTTGAAACCGCCGTAGTCGATTGCCATAATCAATAAATAACAAATGAGATTCCCCAACCTGCGATACGGCAACCCCAGCGAGTTTACCCACTACGCCATGGCCCCCCTTGGCCGACCTGGCGCGCACCGTGCGCGGCGACTTTATCGAACTGGCCGTGCGCCAGCCAAAAGAAGAGCCGCAAATCACTGAATTGCGGCTTGGTGACTTCGACCAGTTGCAGATCGCGCTATAGATGTCGCTTGCAGCACTCGCAGCGCTCACGCTTATTTTTCCTCGCCTCCAACCGGAAGCACCATACGGCTATGGGTATGCAGACGATTATCAGAACGATGCCTATTGCGAGATCGGTATGGTATTGGCTCATTTAAGTCTCAACAATGTTAGAAAGAATTCATATTCTAACAAGTAAACGGTTTATCACGTTACATTTTGTAACAAGCCCCGCTATCTGCGTGCCTCTTCAATTTCTTCTTGCCGGCATCCTGGCTGGCTGGCGAGAAATCGCTCAGGCCCGGCTTGCGGCGCATGGGCGTCCATGTTGGTTTGTTGATCTGGAAGGCGCCTGCAGCCGTCGATACGCAGCCAGGGCCGAAAACGGCTGCCGCGCACATGGCGTCGCTCAAGCTGCCGCCGCGCGAGCCCAGCAAGGCAAGGTGGTCGGCAAAGCTGCCCAACGTCGCCCCGCCGAAGAGGTTAGCGTAGCCATTACTGGCGCTCGTTCCCTCCACTGCCCTGACGGCGATGGATGCAGCGGGATACATTGGCAATTGATATTTCCCAATCCATAGCTTCAAGCTATGGATTCAGTTGAAATATTTTACTTCCTTTTGTAAATGAGAATCGTTACTATCTAAATCAAGGATAAGCGAATTCACACAGAAAGGAGCATCCCTTGTTCACCGCCATCAAAACATTCAGCCAGGTCTGCACGCACATGTCGATCGCCTTTGGCCTCGCCTATTTGCTGACGGGGTCGCTGGCGCTCGGTGGCTTGGCCGCAATCATCGAACCGGTCATCAACGTTGCCCTGCTGCCATGGCATGAAAAAGCCTGGCATGCGATCCGCCACCGCTACGCCGCCAGCCGTCGGGGCTTTGCCGCCCTGGCCGGTGAGAAAGTCAGCCAGACGGCCCTGCACATGGGCGTGGCCTTCAGCGTCATGTACTGGGCCACGGGTTCCATGGCGTTCGGCGGCTTGCTGGCCGTGGTCGAGCCAATCTGCAACGTGATCGTCCTGCCCTTCCACGACCGCTTGTGGGAAAAAGCCCGCTTTCGCCTGGAAAGCCGGGGTGCCGTCCGCCTCGCCGCCCTGTAATAGTCCTTCTTCATTAGCTGCCCACACGGGCGGCCGTCTTGGAAGCCATGGCGTCGCCCGCGCTCAGGGCCAGGTTCCAGGGATTGCGCGTGATGCCGTACAGCACGGATTTCGTGGTGGTGGCAAACGCCATTTCCGCCGTGCTCGTGCGGCAAAACGTCACCAGTCCCGCCTGGCGGAACTGCGGCATCAGATGGGAATCCAGCGCAGCGACATATGCGCGCTAGTGACGCGCGTCTGACCGGGTGGCGCTGGCGAACGATAGGCAGCTGGACGCCGCCCGCCTGTGATACGCTGCTGGCTCCACTACACAGGAGCCACGCATGCACACCGACAGCGGCCGCGCGGATACCGTCCGCCAGCCGGCCGCCCCATCCGACACCTGGCTGGGCAAGCTGGGGCCGGGCCTGATCACGGGCGCGGCCGACGACGACCCCAGCGGCATCGCCACGTATTCACAGGCAGGTGCGCAGTTCGGTTTCGGCATGCTGTGGACCGTGTGCCTGACCTTCCCGCTGATGCTGGGTATCCAGGTGATCAGCGCCAAGATTGGCCGGGTCAGCGGCCATGGGCTGGCGACGAATATCCGCCGCCATTATCCCCGCTCCTTGTTGTACGCCATCGTCGGCTTGCTGCTGCTGGCCAATGTCATCAATATCGCCGCCGACGTGGCCGCCATGGGCGATGCCCTGACGCTGATCATCGGCGGCCCCACCCATTTGTACGCCGTGGGATTTGGCCTGCTGTCCCTGCTGCTGCAAGTATTCATTCCGTATCAAAAATACGTGCACATCCTGAAATGGCTGACCCTGGGCTTGCTGGCCTATGTGGCCACCGTGCTGACCGTGCATGTCCCGTGGGGTGAAGTGGCGCTGCGCACCATCTGGCCCCAGTTCGCCTGGTCGGCCGCCTCGGTGACCATGATCGTGGCCGTCTTCGGCACCACGATCAGTCCTTACTTATTTTTCTGGCAAGCCTCGCAGGAAGTGGAAGACTTGCAGGCGGATTCCAGCGCGCAAGCCTTGCGCCGCACGCCCGAGCAGGCGCCACGGCAATTCCAGCGCATCAAGATGGACACAGCCATCGGCATGGGCTTTTCCAACCTGGTGGCGTTTTTCATCATGCTGACCACGGCCGTGACCCTGGGTGCACAAGGCATCACGCATATCGATACTTCCGCCCAGGCCGCATCCGCCCTGCGCCCCATTGCGGGTGAGTTCGCCTTCGCCCTGTTCAGCCTGGGCATCATTGGCACGGGCTTGCTGGCCATTCCCGTGCTGGCCGGCTCGGCCGCCTACGCCATGGCGGGCGCCTTTCACTGGAAAAACAGCCTGGAACTGGCGCCCAAGGCGGCCAAGAAATTCTACGGCATCATCGCCGCCGCCACCGTGCTGGGCGCGGCCCTGTGCTTTTCGCCGCTTGACCCTATCAAGGCCCTGTACTGGAGCGCCGTCATTAATGGCGTCATTTCCGTGCCCATCATGGCCCTGATGATGGTGATGGCATCGCGCCCCGCCATCATGGGCACGCTGACCATTTCGCGACGCCTGCGGGCGCTGGGCTGGCTGTCGACCATTGTCATGGCGACAGCCGTGCTGGCCATGTTTGCCAGCATGGCGTGGTGATTGTTACGCCGCCTTCGGCTTGAGCATGCCTTCCACGATGCCCAGTACCGTCTGGCGCGGCAGCAAGCGCGGCAGCCAGGCCAGCAGCCGGTTGGGCCGGCCCGCCACATGGCTGCTGCGGCCCCGGTCCAGTGCCCACAGCGCTTCATCGACGACGTCTTGCGGCGCCATGCGCTTGCCCACAGCCGCTTCGGGCGCGGCCACCACGTCGAAGAAGGCGGTTTCCGTGGCACCCGGGCACAGTGCCAGCACGCGCACGCCGCGCTGGCGGTTTTCCGCCCACAGCGCTTCCGAAAACGACAGCACGAAAGCCTTGCTGGCGCCGTAAATCGCCATGTAGGGATCAGGCTGAAGGGCCGCCGTGGACGCCACGTTGATGATGGCGCCCCGCCCCTGCGCCAGCATGTGCGGCAAGGCGCAGTGCGTGAGTTCCATGAGGGCCGTGCAATTGACGGTCACTTCGGCCGCCTGGCGCGCGAGATCGATGCTTTCGAAGCGGCCATGCGTGGCAAAACCCGCGTTATTGATCAGCACGTCGGGCGGCATGCCCAGCGCGCAAGCCTGGGCAGCGGCGCCCGGCAGGCTCAGGTCGGCCACCAGTGCGCAGGCGCGGATGCCGTGCCGCCGGGAAAGGTCGGCGGCCAGCGCATCGAGCACGGCGCCCGAGCGCGCCAGCATCAGCAAATGGGCGCCGCGCGCGGCCAGGGTTTCCGCAAAGACGCGGCCGATGCCGGACGAGGCGCCCGTGATCAGCACGGTCTGGTTGGTATAGTTGAAGGCAGTCATGGCAATTGAATCGTAGTGGAGAGAAATTCACTGTAAACTGTGGTCTTTAGTCCACGGTCAAGCGTGAAACGAAAAAAAGTGCGCATGTCTGCGTTGCATAGGCTTGTCGTACTAGCGTACTGTCTGCGCCAATACGCCTTGTCCTGCACATTTTTCGCGTTCCACAAATGAGTAGAAAGTCAAAAAACTATGCGCATCGGAGAAATCACCCGCCTGACGGGCGTCAGCAAGGACACGGTGCGCTTCTACGAGCGCCAGGGGCTGCTGGACGAAGCGCCGCAGCCGGGCATGACGAACAATTACAAGGAATACTCGGCGCAAGCCTTGCGGCGCATCGAGCTGATCGGCCACGCCAAGGCGCTGGGCTTTACCTTGAAGGAAATCGCCGAAGTCATTGCCGTCTGGCAGGAAAACGCGCTCGATGCGGCGACCAAGCGCGTCATGCTGGAAACGAAAATTGCCCAGATCGACGAGAAGGCCCGTTCGATGGCCGTGCTGCGCGCCGGTCTGGTCGATGCGCTGGCAAAGGTAGAGACGGGATGCGAGGACGGTGTCGCGATAGCAAGAAATTTACAGGGATAATCAATGACTTATTACACGCAATACCGTCACCTGGCGCTCCAGGGCGCCAAGCCAGCGCCCACGGCGCAGCAGATCGCCGTCATCGAAACCTTGCTGGAAGCGCCGCTGCCGACCGCCTTCCTGGCATTCCTGCAGGTGGCCAACGGCGCATACTTCGATTACACCACGGATGTGCCGGACGGCAGTGGCGGCGTGGAAAGAATGGGCTTCAACACCTTCTTCAGCGCCGACGAAGGTGATTTCTGCGATGAAACGCTGGTGGGTGAAATCCGCGCCGCGCGCCAGCATACGGACATGCCGGTGCGCATCCTTCCCTTCGCCCGCGATGGCGGCAATTCCATGCTCTACCTGGACTTGACGCAAGAAGGCAATGGACGCGTGCTGGCCTATGTGCAGGAGTTGCCCGAGTGGACGGGCAAGCGCGCCCACGGTTTCATCGAGCTGGCGCCCTCGTTCGATGCCTGGCTGGACAGCCTGTACATCGACCGCGATACGGTGCTCGACGAACTCGAACACAGCGTCTCGGAGCCATCCCATCTGGAGGCGATGGCGGAGTGGCTCGATATTGGCATGCCCGCCTGGCGCCGCGATGCCGGCATCGCCGCCTTGTTTGCTTTGAAGCAAGTTGAACTGTGCGCTAGCGAACAGGACTAGTCCTACGGGTATGTCCGGGACTGTCCTATGGGTGTGCGCAGGCTGGGGGCTTAACATTGCCATCAGCTTGCAGAAAAAACCATACCGAAAGGAATTCCATGCGCATCTCCACTACCAGTTCCCCTACCCCCTCCCTGAAAAGCGTGGCCATCGGCGCCGCCGTGGCGCTGTTGAGTGGCATCGCCATCAACAGCATCGCCGCAGCCGCGCCGGGCGCGTACGACAAGCAATTCCTCAGCAAGGCTGCCGACGCGGGCAGTACGGAAATTGCCGCCAGCAAAGTGGCGCAAAGCAAAAGCAGCAATCCCGGGGTGAAGAAATTCGCCGACGCCATGGTGACGGACCACGCGAAAGTAGCCGACGAACTGAAACAGCTGGCCAGCAGCAAGCAGATCGCGGTAAGCGACCAGCCCGGCGCGAAGCACCAGACGCAGATCGACAAGCTGGGCCGGCTGGAAGGCCAGCAGTTCGACAAGGAATATGCGGCCAGCATCGGCGTGGCCGCGCACAAGGAGGCCGTGAAACTGTTTACGGATGCCAGCCAGAAAGCCGGCGATCCCGACATTAAGGCTTTCGCCGCGAAAACCTTGCCAGCGTTGCAACATCATCTGGACATGGCGAACGCCTTGCAGGCGGCATTGGCGAAATAGTCAGCCATAAGGGGCGAAATGCATGCTGTACGTGCAGTATGGCAAGCATTTCCCGTCTTGACATACAATGCAGTAACTCAGTTTCTGGCACCGCCATGACCTCATGCAGCTACTCAAGAAAGCCGGCCTGATCGCCGCCGCCATCCTCTTCCTTCTCCTGCTGGCAGGCTGGCTGTTCATCAAGGTGGCGGCTGCCCGCAACGCCACCGTGTATGCCCAGCAGTGGAACGAGCAAGGCACGTGCGTGATCAAGACCTATGTGCCGCACTATGGCAAGAGCTTGCCGCACAACATCGTGCGCGCGTTGAGCACTTCCACGTTCTTCCGCGTGTACCACAAGGATGGCACCTTGCTGGAAAGCACGGAATGGGTGCTGGACATGCATGAAGACGGCATCCTCGACCATGCCCGCTGGGGCCAGAACCGCGCCATCTACCCGACCGACATGGGCTATGAAGGGTGGACCTTGCCCGAATGCGCTTGATTATTGAGCAATCAAACGAAAGATTCCCATGCTGCGCGGCCCCTGGAGTGACGCTCCCTATCTCCCCACGCTCTACCATTTCCTCGGCCCTTTCGACGTGTATGACCGCGAACACACGCTGGGAGTGGAACTCGATGCCTGGGACATGAATGATGCTGCCCAGCGCGCGGCGCTGATACGGCGCGACATCACGTCGCAGTACAAGGAACTCAGCTACCGCCACCGGCATGCGCTGGTGGCCGTGCTGGCGCAGGCGCTGCAAGACCCTGCCTACGACTTCCAGGCCATTCTCGAACATGACCCCGAGAGTACATACGCCCTGCCCGCCTTGTGGGATGAGATGGCCGACCCGCGCGCCTTCTTTGCCGATATTTACCGCCTGGTGCAGCAAGACTGGCGCGATGACCTGGCGCGCGCGGCGGCGGAAGACCCGTCCAGCTGGTAACGGAAATCATGAACGACATTAGGGCGGCCAGCCAGCGCCAGAGCAAGGGCAGCGAGGCAGTCAGCAAGGCCATCACAGAAATGGATGAATTGACCCAGCGCAATGCCGCCCTGGTCGAACAGTCGGTCGCCGCCGGGCAAAGCATGTGGGGCGTTAGCGCGGTGATTGCATGGCCGCTGCGGCGCAGTCGAGCATCCGCTTGCCTGCCGCCACCAGCGCCGGATCGCTCTCATCGTGCAGCAGCGTCCCCACGACGCTCTGGTCGGCAACGCTGCCCTGCATGGCGGCCAGGCGTGCCACGCGGTCCTGCGTGGTGCCATCACCGATGGTACGGGCGCTGAAAAAGCTGTACAGGCCGGCGATTTCGCGTTGGTGCAGCCATTCCATCAATTGCACCAGACGCACCTGCTCCACATAGCTCAGTTCGCTCACCTTGCGTTCCGCCAGCGCGTAATACACTTCCAGGCGGGCCATCCAGTTGCCCTGTGCGGCTGCCGCAAGCAACTGGTCCCAGGCGGCACCGGCGTGCAGCACCGGCAGCGGCTGCAGCTGATAGGCTTGCACGGCTTGCTGCTGCGGCAATGCGCCGTAGGCCGTGGGCGCCTTGCAGACGAACTGGCGCGCGTCGGGGCCGCCTTGCCGCAAACCGCTGGCGATATGCCGCTGGATCTTGTCGCCGATGGACAGCAGGCGCCTGGCGTGTTCCTGCATGGACCACTGCGGCGGCAATTTGCCCAGCCAGGCCAGCGCATCGTCGTTGGCCCTGGCCGCCAGCACGTAGGCCGCCGCCTTGGCCTGTTGATCTTCCTCTCTGGCCAGTTTCGCCGCATCCTGGTCGATATCGTATTGGCTGGTGGTTTTGCTCAGTTCCACGCAGCCCAGGAAGGCCTCCGGCGCACCCTGCCAGCACTGGGCTGGCACCTTCAGCTGCCAGCGCATGCTGACGGTTTTCAGAATATACGTATCCTCGCCCTCCTCCCTCTTGACATAGGCGCGGCCATCCGCCTTCGTCACCCCCTTTGTCAGCTGCTTGCCGCCAGCCGTGCTCCAGGTGTACGGGTCATCGTCTAGCGGCACGTCGGGCACGGCGTACAGGGTCAGGTAGTGGCCGGCAGCGGCAGGCGCATCGGCGGCATGGCTCAGCGGCGACAGCAGGGATAAGGTGAGTAAAGTACTTCCAGGTAGTCGTTTCAGCATGAATCAAGAGGGTTAGTGGAGTTCGGTATGGCAGGCGCAGTCGTTGCCGCTGGCCGCCTCGGACAGGTTTTGCAGGATAGCGCAGTCTTGCGACGGCCGCGGCTGGTCGCACTGGTGGCGCAGGGTCACCAGTTGCTGCTGCAAGGTTTGCAGGTTCGCCATCTGTTCGGCGATGCGCAAGATATGGTGGTCGAGCAGCTCATTGACGCTCTGGCAACCTTCGGCCGGGTTGTTTTTAAACTCCAGCAAGGCGCGGATATCCGTCAAGCCGATCTGCAGGGAGCGGCAATGGCGGATGAATTGCAGCCGTTCCTGGTGTTCTTCACGGTACTCGCGGTAGCCGGCGCTGTTGCGTCCCGGTTCCTGCAGCAAGCCCGCCTTTTCGTAGTAACGCACGGTTTCCACGTCACAATCTGTCCGTTTGGCCAGTTCTCCGATACGCATGGCGTCCCCTTTTCATTCTTTCGTGCAAATTCTACTTGACCCTGTAGCGGCTACAGGGTTTCTAATGGAAGCATACACCAATCCTGAAGGATGATGCGATGCCGCACGACAGCCATAACCATCACCACGCGCACGCGCACGACCATGAGCATGAGCATGAGCATGAGCACCAGCCTGCGCAAGATGCCAAGCTCAGCCACGGCGGCTGCTGCTCGCACAGCCACTCCGCCCCAGCTGGCGACGCCACGCCTGTCCTGCCCAGCGCCCCCATCGCCGGCGCGAGCACAGCCAAATACCGCATCGCCAACATGGATTGCCCCACGGAAGAGCGTTTGATCCGCAACAAGCTGGCCAATATGAGCGGCGTGGTAGGCCTCGATTTCAATCTGATGAACCGCGTGCTCGACGTGCATCACACTCTGCCTACACTGGCCACCGTGGAAGCGGCCCTGCACGGCATCGGCATGCAAGCCATTCCCATGGATGCGGACGCGATCGTCGCGCGCGATCCGAACGAAGGCAGCCTGTCTGGTATGCAAAAAGGCTTGCTGGTGGTCTCCGGCCTGGCCGCTGCCGGCGCCGAGGCACTGGCGTGGACCACGCACGAAGACAGTTCGCCCCTCGTCATCGCGCTGGCCCTGCTGTCGATCGCCACTGGCGGCTGGCCGACCCTGAAAAAGGGCTGGATCGCCCTGAAAACGCTTACCCTGAACATCAATTTCCTGATGAGCCTAGCGGTGTTTGGCGCCATCGCCATCGGCCAGTGGCCGGAAGCGGCCATGGTCATCTTCCTGTTCGCCATCGCCGAGCTGATCGAAGGCTTGTCGCTGAACCGCGCGCGCAATGCCGTGCAAAGCCTGATGCAGCTGGCGCCCGACACGGCGACGGTCGCCGACGCCAGCGGCGCCTGGCAGCCGGTCAGCGTGGCCACGGTGGCTATCGGCGCGACCATGCGCGTGAAACCGGGCGAGCGCATCGCGCTCGACGGCGTGGTGGCCAGCGGCGCATCGTCCGTCAACCAGGCGCCGATCACGGGTGAAAGCATGCCGGTGGACAAGGCCGTGGGCGACGTCGTGTATGCGGGCACCATCAATGAACGGGGCTTGCTCGACGTTACCGTGACGGCCAACAGCGGCAACAGCACGCTGGCCAAGATCGTTAAGGTGATCGAGGAAACGCAGGGCAAGCAGGCGCCCACGCAGCGCTTTGTCGACAATTTCGCCCGCTATTACACGCCAGCCGTCGTCGTCTTCGCCATCCTCGTGGCCGTGCTGCCACCGCTGCTGCTGAGCCAGCCATTCATGGCCTGGGTCTATAAAGCGCTGGTGATGCTGGTGATCGCCTGCCCGTGCGCGCTGGTCATTTCCACGCCCGTCACGGTGGTCAGCGGCCTGACGGCGGCTGCGCGGCGCGGCATTTTAGTGAAAGGCGGGCAATTCCTGGAGACGGGCTACCGCATCAAGGCCATCGCCGTCGACAAGACGGGCACTCTGACCATGGGCAAACCGGCCGTCACGGACGTGGTGGCACTGGAAGGCAGCAGCCGCGACGCCATCCTGCAGCTGGCCGCCAGCCTGGACGCCAATTCCGCCCATCCGCTGGCTGCTGCCATCGTCAAGGCCGGTCCGCCCGCCAGCAGCCACTTGCCTGTCACCCAGTTTGCCGCCCTGCATGGACGTGGCGTGCAAGGCGCTATCGCTGGCCAGACCTATTATCTGGGCAATGCGCGCCTGATGACGGAATTGAAGGTCTTGACGCCGGCACTGCAAGCCATCCTGGCGCGACTGGAACAGCAAGCGTACACGGCCATGGTACTGGCCACGCCGACCGGCGCGCTGGGCGTGATCGCCGTGGCCGACGTGCTGCGCCCCACGGCGGCGGCCGCCATCGCCAGATTGAATGCGCTGGGCGTGACCACGGTGATGCTGACGGGCGACAACTTGCTGACGGCGCAACGCATCGCGGCCGAGGTCGGCGTGAGTCTGGTCAAGGCGGAACTGCTGCCGGAGAACAAGCTCGATGAAATCAAGGCCTTGCAGCAGCAGTTCGGCGTGGTGGCCATGCTGGGCGACGGCGTCAACGATGCGCCGGCCCTGGCGCAGGCCGACATCGGCTTTGCCATGGGCGCGGCCGGCAGCGACACGGCCATCGAAACGGCGGACGTGGCCCTGATGGACGATGAACTGGCAAAAGTGCCCGAATTCATCGCCCTGAGCCAGCGCACGCGCAGCATCCTCGTGCAAAACATCAGCTTTGCCATCGGCATCAAGGCCGTCTTCTTCGGTCTGGCCCTGGCCGGCACGGCGACCCTGTGGATGGCTGTGTTCGCCGACGTCGGTGCCAGCCTGCTGGTGGTGGCCAACGGCTTGCGCTTGCTTCGCAATAACAAGCAAGCATAGTTCCACGTAGAAATATGTCCATCTGGATAATTGATTTAAAAAAACGCTACTGTGGCGGCTGTTCCCCACCGCCGCCAAGGTAGCCGATGACCTTCCTGCCCCGCCCGACCCTGCTGAAGCGCTGACCAATCAGGCAGCGCGGCGCAGCTCGCAAATCGCGCGGCGCTCCCGCAAATGCAGGTGACGGATGGTGGCCGCAGCCGCCATCAGGATGGCGGAAGCCGTGGCCAGCACGACAATAAACGCCTTGTCGAAGGCTGAACGGGCCAGTTCCGACACTTGCAAGCCCAGTTCGGCTGGCAATTGTTCGGCGGCCAGCAACGCCGCATCGAGCGTGTCATGGGCATTCGGCAACAGGCCCGCGCTTTCCGGGATCACCAGGGTGGCGCTGTAGACGGCCGACATGATCGTGCCCAGCACCGTGACGCCGATCACGGCGCCCAGCTCATATGACACTTCCTCGATCGAGGCGGCCATGCCGGCTTGCTGCGGCGCCACGTTCAGCATCACGGCGCTGGATGCGGCCGTCATGACAGCGCCCAGCCCCAGACCCAGGATCACCAGGCTGGCCACTTGCGCCGAGACGGCGGCGTCATGCAGCACCAGATACGATGCCATGCCGATACCGGACAGCAGCAGCGAACCCCACAGTACCTTGGCCTTGTCGGCGCGCGGCAGCATGAAACCCGTCAGCGGGCCGGCAAACACGGATGCCAGCGGCAGCGGCAACAGCAGCAAGCCCGCCTCCAGCGGCGAGAGTTCACGCACCAGCTGCATGTGCTGGCTCAGCGCCAGTTCCATGCCGATCAGGGCGGCAGACGCCACCATGGCGGCGGCCACGGCGCTGGAAAACGGCAGTTCGCGGAACAGGGCGAAGTCGATCAGCGGCTTGGCCTGGCGCTTCTGGCGGCGCACGAAGGTCAGCATGAAGAAGGCGCCCACGGCGAACGAGGCGGCCGCCAGCGCATATTCGGGCTGCGACTTGCCCAGCTCCTTGATCGCATACACGCCACCGAGCAGACCCATCATGATTTGCAACGAGCCCTTCAAGTCCCACGGCTTGTCGCGGTTACCGGCCCGTTTCGGCAGCACCACGGCCGCCAGCACCAGGGTCAGCAGCACGATAGGCACGTTGATCAGGAACACGGAACCCCACCAGTAATGTTCCATCAGGAAACCGCCGAGCACGGGGCCGAACGCGGCGCCGCCAGAGGCAATCGCCGCCCACACGCCAATGGCGAACGAGCGCTCGCGGTTGTCGGTAAAGGTCAGGCGGATAATGGACAAGGTGGCCGGCATCATCAGCGCGGCGCCGATGGCCAGCAGGATGCGCGAAAAAATCAACAGTTCCGGCGCGGGCGAAAATGCGGCGCACAGCGAAGCGATGCCGAATACGGCCAGGCCGGCAAGGAATACGGGTTTATGGCTCAAACGGTCACCGAGGGTGCCGAGGCCGGGCAGCAAACCGGAGACAACCAGCGCGTACGCGTTGATGATCCACAGTTTTTGCGAGGATGTCGCCTGCAAGTCGCGCGTCAGCGCGGGCAAGGCGGTGTAGAGCACGGTCATGTCGACCACGATCAGGAACAGGGCGCTGGAGACGATGGCCAGCGTCAGCCATTTTTTCATTGGATGCATAAACAACTCATGTATTATTTAACAACTATCGGTTTGGATGAATTTGGTGCTGCGCAAATATTTACGTTCCAGGCTGCCACGGGCCTGGCCTTGTCGGGGGCGGCGGGCGTCAGCCACGGTCGCCATCCTTGTCATCAACCGCGGCGCTCGCTGTGGAAGCGTCGAGTTCGCGCAGCATGACGACGGATACTTGCTTGAAGCCCCGGCCCTGGAAGAATTGTTGTGCCGTCAGGTTGTGCGCGCCGCATTCAAGGAACAAACGGGCGATGCCGTGGCTGCGCAGCTCGTCGGCAACCCATTCCACCAGCAAGCTGCCGATGCCGCTGCCGCGCACGGAGGGCAGCAAGACCAGGTCGTCCAGCGCGGCGAACGATTTCGAGGCGCGCTGGCGCGTGTCGATGGAGACCAGGGCCATGCCGACGATGGCGTCGCCCAAGGTAGCCACGGCCAGCAGGGTCGAATCGCCATGTGCCCAGTCATGCGACAGGGCGGCGCGGATTTCACCACGGATGACCTCAGGCAAGTCCGCGCGCCAGTTGCCGGGTGCATCGGCGCGTTCGCCCTGCAGCTCCGAATGGGAGATATAGTCGGCGCTGACGTTGTCAAGATATAACTTGCACAGCGCATCTTCGGCGGTGGCGTCGTGACACCAGCTGAAGCTGATGGCGGGGGAATTGGCTTGGGCGTTTTTCATGGCGGATCTCATGTTATTGAATTAGTAAAGGCATTTTATGTCGCCCCTGAATGGCATTCAAGTTAAAATCCATCTGTAAAACAGATAGGTGGATGCCATGCAATGGACTTTGGAACAAATGCGCTACTTCGAGGCGGCTGTCGCGGCCGGTTCGTTTTCGGGTGCGGCGCGGCGGCTGGGCCGCGCGCAATCGGTGGTCAGCACCTCGATCGGTCTACTGGAAGCGGAATTCGGCGTGGAACTGTTCGACCGCTCGCGCCGCAGTGCCGTGCTGACGGAAGCGGGCAAGGTGATGCACCTGGAAGCGTGCGAACTGTTGCGCCAGGCCGAGCGATTGCAGCTGCGCGCCCAGCTGCTGAGCGCCGCTCCCGAAGCCCAGCTGACCCTGGCACTGGACGAAGCCCTGCCCTACCTGGCCATCAGCACCCTGGTGAAAGAATTGGCGGCGCGCTATCCGGCCTTGGAACTGGTCATGCTCAACGCGACGGCGTCGGAAGTGGCGCAATACGTGGAGCAGCAGCAAGCCGACGTGGCTTTTCATTTTGACCGCGGCCCCATCTCACCCGTGCTGGAACAGCAGCACATCGGCAGCGTGGCGCAAGGCGTATTCGTGGCGAAAGGCCATCCGATGGCGCACGGCGAGGAAGTGAGCCGCAACGAGCTGACCCGCTACCGCCAGCTGATCATGGATTCTGAGCTGAACCGCGAACACGCCTTCAGCCCCGCCGTCTGGTTTTCCGACAGTTTCTACAGCATCGCGGAAATGGTGGCCGACGCGCTTGGCTGGGCGATTTTGCCGCTGAATATCGCCAATTACGACAACTACAAGGGCTATCTGCAGGAAGTGCCCTGCCCTGCCTTGGCCTTGTCACGCCTGCCGGTGCGGCGCTTGTCGATTCATGGAAAGAAACTCAGCGAGACGAGTTTGTGGCTGACGACCAGGCTGGCGGAGTTGTTGGTAGATGGGCCGAGGGGATGAGTCAAGGAACCGGAGCTTGAGGGGCAAGGGTCGAGGTATGGCACAATTCTGAATGGGCTGAACAGTCAAGTTACATCTTGATTGGCCACGCCTGTGCAAGCCACGCGTTACCAAGGCATGCGCATGCGTAAATAAACAGATATTAGTAAATATGGAAAGATTTACATGATTCACTCAACTGTCGTCAGCGGCTGGCTCGCCATGGCGAAAGACGATGCCGTGGAGATTGATCCCGACAACATCAATCACGAAGCCAAGACCAATATGTGGAGCTTTTCGCCCACGGACGAGGAAACGCCGCAGATTCATGCGGCCGATATCGTTGAGTTCATCGGCCAGGTGATCGCGGCCCGCCGCAGCGCGCTCAAAGGCGAGGACATGCTGTTCTATTGCTGGCACGATGCGCAGTGCCGCCAGTTGCGCTTCAGCCTGGTGTCGCGCTCGCATGGGCGGCTACCGTTTCGCTGCGAGTTGCGCGAAACGCAGGATCTGGCGCTGATCGCCGAGCGCGTGGTGAACGGGGACTGGCGCAATGAGCATTTTATGCAGGCGCCGTCGGAGGAAGGCGATGCGCAGGAGTCGGCGCCGTTTGTCCTGCCCGTATTCGTGGCGCCTGTTCCTTAGCAATCAGCGCACTCTCACGCCAGGAAACGCGCGGGCCGGCAAGCCTCCAGGGCTGACGCTGGCTCGCCAGTGACGATTTCCCCGCTGGCCAGCTGGCCCACGACGGCGGCCAGCACCACGCCCGGATGCATGGCGCATACATATGCTCCTTCCACCTGCGGCAAGTAGCCGATGATGGGCACGCCATCGGAGGGCATGGGGCGCAGGCCGATGCCTGCGAATTCCGGAGCGATGGCCTCGGTGCCCCAAAGTTCATTGCGGATGGCGCTGGCCATGCGCTGCGCCATGGCGGCGGGCTGGTTTTCCGGCGCGTCGTCCACATAGTCTTCCGCTGCCAGCAGGGTCCCGTCTTCATCTTGCCGCACTTCCATTGCATGGCTGGAAATGATGCCGCGCACCAGGCCCGGTGGTGCCTGGTAGCGCAGGAAGATGGCGGGCGAGGCGTGAATCGGCAGGCTGGCGCCCAGTTTCTGCGCCAGCGCGGTAGTACCCGTGCCTGCCGCCAATACGATCACGTCCGCCTCGATGACGCCAGTGGCCGTTTCCACGCCTGTCACCCGCCCGTCCTGGACGGTAAAACCCAGCACGGGCGTGTGCGTGCGAACGGTCGCACCGAGCGCCCGGGCCGCTGCCAGCAAGGCGTGCGTGGCGGCGACGGCATCGAGCGCGCCCTGCTCAGGCTCGTGGACGGCTTGTTGCGGCGGCTGGCGCAGCTGCGGTTCAAGCCGGGCGATGCGGGGCCGGTCTATCAACATGGATGCGGGCGACATCCGCCCATCCTGCGTGCCATACGACAAGGCCCCATGCCAGCGCACCGTCAAACCGGGCACTTGCGTTTCCAGCTGGCGCCAGGCGGCGATGGCGCCGCCGCGCAGGGCCGCGATGGGGTCAATCCCAGCGCAGGACGCGTTAATCCAGGCAAACGAGGTGCCCGTCACGCCCGAAGCAATGCCGCCCGCCTCGACCACGGTGACTTTTGCCCCCTTGCTGGCCAGCTGATACGCGAGCGACGCGCCGACGATGCCGGCACCGATGACGATGATGTGTTGGGGGGCCACCCGCAGCTCCAGCGTGTAGGCATGGCCATCGACAACGTTGCCCGCCACGATGGCGATATCGGGCACGGCAGTTCCCTGCACGAAACCGCAGCGCTCCAGCACGCGCACCGAGGCCGTATTGCCATCGATGGCGTAGGCGCACAGGCTTGCTAGCTGCCATTCGTCTTGCGCCAGGGCAATCAGGTGGCGCAGCGCCGCCGTGCCCAGGCCTTTGCCCGCTTGCTGCTGCCCGATGCGGTAGCCGACTTCGGCCACGCCTTGTTCCCGGTCAATGTCCTTGAGGTTGGCGCGCCCGATCAATTGTCCGTGCTCGTCGACGATGACGCACGGGTGCATGCGTCCCTGTTGGTGCTCGCCCAGGAATTGCGCGACGTGTGTTCGGATGCCGTCAACGCTGTAAAACTCGTCCGGGCGCGGGCCGATATGGCGCTCGAACCAGGCCCGGTTGGCTTGCTCGAATGCCAGCAGCGTGGCGGCGTCGTCCGGACGCAGGGTGCGAATGGTCAATGTGCTCATGCCGGCTCCTGGAAAAGCATGAGTCTAGTGACACGCCACCCGGCCCGTCAATCTTGATTCCATCAATCAATATAAAGTGACAAACGCTACAATGGCCGCCATGAACAACGATTTGTCCGCTCTTGACGCGGCGCGCCTGCTGGGCGTCAGCCTGCCTACCCTGTATTCGTATGTGAGCCGGGGCTTGCTCGCCTCCGTCAGCAATGGAGCGTCGCGCCGCAAGCGCTATCCGCAGGACGAGGTACTGCGCCTGGCGGCGCGCAAAAGCGATGCCAAGCGCGGTGGCCAGACGGCCGTGGCCGCCATGCATTGGGGCTTGCCCGTGCTGGAGACGCAGATTTCCCACATTCTCGATGGACGGCTGCTGTACCGCGGCTACGATGCGACGGCGCTGGCGCAGCACGCAAGCCTGGAGGCGGCTGCCAGCCTGCTGTGGGACGATGGCGCAAGCGACTATTTCCAGCCAGACGCGCCTGCCCTGCCGCAAGGGCTGGCCGGCACGCCGGACACGACGCCGCTGGCGCGCGCCATGTTGGCCATGGCCATGCTGGCATCCATGCCAGCGTCGGCGAACACGCTACAGTCGGGCCTGGCACTGATGCGCATCCTGGCCGCCGCTCTACTGCAGACGGCGCCGTCCTCCTTGCCGCTGCACCGGCAGCTGGCCAATGCGTGGAGCGCAGACGCGGACCAGACTGAATTGCTGCGCGCCGCCCTCGTGCTGCTGGCCGACCATGAGTTGAACGCGTCGACGTTTGCCGTGCGCTGCGTCGCCTCGACGGGCGCCAGCCTGCCGGCCGCGCTGGGCGCGGGCTTGGCGGCCCTGTCCGGAGACAAGCACGGCGGCGGCAGCGCAGCGGCCCGGCGTATGTTGACGCAGGCGCTGGCCGCGCCAGACGCCAAGGATGCCAGGGCAGCCAGGGCAGCCAGGGCAGCCATCGGCAAATTCTACGCGACCATCGCGCCGGAATTCGCCGGCTTCGGCCACCCGCTGTATCCGCACGGCGACCCGCGCGCCGCGTATCTGCTGGACCGCCTGTCGGCACTGTCGCACGAGCATCCGCAACTGCGCGCCATCCTGGCCATATGCGCCACGGCAGGAGAGCTGCTCGATGCCAAGCCGAACGCCGACCTGGCGCTGGCGGCCATGGAGCTGGCCTTCGGCTGGCCCGAGGGCGCGGGCATGTGCGTGTTTGCGCTGGCCCGCTCGGCCGGCTGGATAGCGCATGCTGCCGAGCAAGCCGCCAGCGCGGCCCTGATCCGTCCCCGCGCCCGTTACATCGGGCGGCACGAGCGCGACTAAGAATAGTCAGAATAGTCGCTTGATTTATTACGCATACGTAGTAGTATACTTCGCATGCGTACCAATACCTCCCCCGCCCCAGACCTTCCCGATGCCGCAGCCTGCCCGCTGGGCGAACGTTCGCCGCGCCTGTTCAACTTGCTCAACCTGGCGCGCCAGAACCTGTTCCGCTCGGCCGATGCCGTCTTTACCAGCGAACTGGGCTTTTCCGGCACGCAAGTGGTCGCCCTGTTTGCCCTGAAGGGCGAGGAAGGCTGCCAGCTGAAGGATCTGGGACGGGCGCTGCAACTGAAAAATTCCGCAGTGACGGGACTGGTGGCGCGCATGGAAGAAAACGGCCTGATCGTGCGTGGCCAGTCGGCGTTGGACGCGCGCGCCGGCACCCTGCACCTGTCGCCCAGGGGCGGCGAGGTGCTGGCCGCCGCCCTGCCCCTGCTCGACTGCTTGAATGAACAATTGAAGCAAGGTTTCAGCGCAGAAGAACTGGCCGTCGTCGCCCGGTTCCTGCTGCACGCCTCATGCCTGCGTTTTGCGCAAGATCAAGCCAACCCACAGACAAAAGCTGGGGTCAGACCCTGAGGGTCTGCCCCCGCTCATTGCCGTTGGGTTAAGCATTTTCATCCCCATTTTTTCTAGCCCACAGGAGTTACCCATGCACCCGAACGACATGACCGGCTTGCAACTGATGCAAGCTTTCGCGCAAGGTCTGTTCCCCCGGCCCGGCATTTCCAAGACCATGCCCATGGATGCGCACACGGTGGAGCACGGCCGCGTGATCTTCACGGCGACGGCGAATGAAACGCATACCAATCCCATGGGCGGCGTGCATGGCGGTTTTGCGGCCACCGTGCTCGACACGGTCACGGGCTGCGCTACGCACACAGTCTTGCCGGCCGGCGAAAGCTATGGCACGACGGACCTGAACATCAAGATGTGCCGCCCCCTGCCCTTCAACGTGACGGTCTACGCGGAAGGCAAAGTGATCAATGCGGGACGCAATCTGGTCATTTCCGAAGGCACGATCCGCGACGAGGCCGGTAAAGTGTACGCGCACGCGACAGCCACCTGCATGATCATCCGCCCCCGGGAGCAAGCGGCTGCATGATCCGCATTGGCAACATCGAGGAAGCCTGGCAGGTGCTGCAGGCATCCCGCCATGCTGCGCTTGCTGCTCCGCAATGGCTATCGGATACGCGCCGTGCAGCACTTCGGCGACCCTGACAGGGAGCGCATTCACTTCTTCAAGCTGCCGTCCTGGAACGCCTCATAAAACCATTTGTTCGTTTTTCTTGCCAAAGGAATAACGGCGTCATACACTGAGCCAGTTAGGCCGTCCGCCATCGGCCAGTAGTGATCGAGCGTTCAAACACATATTTACCGACCCGGGAGTTACCCAGTGGACAAAGCTTACTTCTTCATTGCGGGCGCATTTGCAGTGTCTGTGTTCCTGGGTCTCCGGAATACAAGAGTATGGCCTGCTGTTTGTCTCGTAGCGCTAGCACCCGCCGTACTCGCCCTTGCAGGGCTAGGCCTCCCGTCGACAAACGTGATGTTCGTTAGCATGCATCTTGTCGGCCTCATAATTTTGTATACCTTCATCGGCTTTATAGGGCTGCTGCTGGGCAAAAGCATCCAAAAGCGATTAGTCGCAATGGCGGCTAGATAGCCCTGCATACGCGTGCGTGAGCCTGGACAATGGCGGACGCCGGCACGGCCAGTATGGTGGTGGCGCATTCGTCAACCAACGGACACCCTCAGCCCACCGCCTTCTTCTTCGCCTTTAACAGGCTGCCCGCCGCATTTTCCTCGAAGCGCCCCGCCTCTTCTATATAGCCATGCACGGTGCCGTCGTGGCGCCACCCGCCCTGGCGCTTGATGGCCTGGAAATCGGCGCCTGCGCGGTGCGCGCTGGTGGCCATGCCACGGCGCAGGCTGTGACTCGATAATTCCGGCACGTAATCGAGCTCCGCCAACCTGGCACAGCCCTCCAGTATCGTGTTGATGCTGCTCGCGTGCAGCGCTTTCGCGCTCACATGGCCCCACTGATTGACGGGGCGCATGAGCGGACCTGTGCGGATGTGCGCCACGGCCAGCCAGGCGCGCAAGGCCGTGGCCGGGCAGCAGACGCCGTCGCCAAACGGGATCGCCTTGACGATGCCCTCCCCCAGTTGATCCGTTTTCGAGCGGGGCAAGGTGATCACCATGCCCTGCGGCTCCCAGCTCACGTCTTCCAGCGTCAATCCCACCAGTTCGCTGCGCCGGAAACCGCCAAAAAATCCCAGTTGCAGCAAGGCGCTGTCGCGCAGGGCCTTGACGCTACCCAGCGCGGTCAGTTTGGACACGATCATTTCCAGATCTTCCAAAGGCAACGCTTTGGCCTTCTTCTTCGGCTTGCCGTGCAGGCGGGCGATGCCGGCCAGGGTCTTGCGCACGGTGGGTGTGGACGCGGGGTCGGCAAAGCCCTGGTACACATGCCATTGCGACAGGGCCGTCAGGCGCAGGGCCAGGGTGCGCGCGTTCAGGCTGTCCGCATACGCCATCAGATAGCGGATGACGGTGGACTCGTCCGCAGGCAACGCCCCGCCCCACACCTGGAAGTGGCGGATGGCGGAGCGGTAGGTGCGGCGCGTGTTGTCCGACGTGGCGGCGGCGAGAAACGCCTGGTGGCGCGCGGCCAGCTCGGCATCGATCAGGGCGCCGTGTAACTGCGCAACGGCGATAGCGGCGTTTTTCGAAGGGGCAACACGGCGTTTCGAGAGGGGTAAATCGGGCATGGCGGCGGCGAAATCGCGGTTTTGTACTGGAAGGATCACAGGATAGCATGCAAACCACCCCCATAACACGCGATAAGCGATCTTATCGCATCTTATATTTTTCAATATTCATCAAAATTTATATCGTAATATTATCCAATATTACGTATCATGTAATACGTTACTAAATTTCTCTCATAGGTGGTTTCATGGCCCGCACCGGCATTCTGTACTCTGATGTTATGAAAGCAGCCCAAATCGTGGCTGCCGATGGGCGCAATCCCACCGTCGACAGCGTGCGCGAGGCGCTGGGCAGCACGGGCAGCAAGAGCACCATCGCGCCCCTGCTAAAACGTTGGAAGGAAGAGTTCCAGGGCGCGGCCGCCGTGAAAACGGAGGCAGGCTTGCCGGCTGAACTGATGGAAGCGATGCGCGGCGTGTACGACAAGCAGCAGCGCGACGTGGCGCAACAGCTGGAAACGGGCATGCAGCAAAACCGTGCGGAACTCGACGCAACGCTGGAAAAGCTGAAAAAGACGGAAACGGATCGGCTAACACTGACGGAGGCGCGCGCCGCCCTCACCCAGGAGTTGCGCGCCACCCAGCACGCGCTGGTGCAACTGAAGGAAGAACACCATTTTCGCGCCGTCACGCTGGCCACCTTGCATAGCGACAACGCGGGCCTGACGCAGCGCCTGGCCGACCGCAGCGAGGAAATCGCCGCCCTCAACCGCCAACTGGCGCAAGTGCGATCACAGTTCGATCATTACCAGGAAGCGGCAGCCGCGCAACGCAGCGAGGAAAGGGCGCAGACACAGCAACGGGTCAGCCGGCTGGAACAGGATAACGCGCAGTTGCAACAGCGCCTGCAAGGCCAGCAAGCGACCCTGGTGCAGCAAGACATGCGCCTGGCGCAGCTGCAAGCGGAACACGCGCACTTATCCAGCGTAGCGACGGCCGACCGCGACGCGCTGGCCACCGTGCGACCCGAGCGCGACCAGTTCGAATTTCAATACTTGCAGGCGGCTGCGTCCGCCGACGCCTTGCTGGCCAAGCTCGATACGGCCCTGCTGGCGCTGAACGACGCCAAGGTGGCGCTGGCCGCGCAAGACCGCCAGCTTGACATGCTGGCGGAAAATACACAGGCATCGCAGCAAAAAATAGAAAGCCTGGCGCAGGAGCGCGATGGCTTGTTGCGCGACAATGCCGGCATGGCGGCCAGGCTGGCCCTGCTCACGGATAGCAAGGAGAAACGTGATGCTTGAACCTGTTTATATGGAATGAGATATTACGCCCCCCCCGGACGGGCCTGGCCAGAAAACAGTGGGAGATCTTCCGGCGCCGGGAGCGACAATGCCACACGGTCACTGTTGGACTAGACAGTCATCCTGGACATCGCGGCATCGACACCCGCTACGATGCGCTAGGCGATGCCATCCGGGCGGCCCTCGCGCCGCAGCCGACGCAGGCAAGCACAGCGCTGAAGCATCACTCTCGCTCTCGGGTACAGGTGGCGGCCCCGTATCGGCCTGCCGCTGCTACAAGCGGCGGTTCAGCACGCTGTCGATATCGTGGCTAGCCAGTTCAAGCTCGACCATGCCGTCTTGCAGCCAGTAGCCGTCGCCTCCCCGTTGCAGTGCATCCATGTCAAGCTTGCCCAGCGCTGGCGGAATGGCGTCCGCTAGCAAAGCCGCCACGTCGCCCCATGCCGCATAGAAAAGTTTCAAATACCAGCCGTCGTCATGGGCAAAGGCGAGAAAGCGGCTGCGCAAGGCCAACAGCGGCGTGCGTGCGCCACGGTGGTCGAGCATCGCGGCCACGTCCGCCTCTAGGGAAGCAGGCGGCTTGCCCTGGCCATCGTTTTGCCAATCGGCCCAGGCATGGCTGCCGCAGGCAGACAGATCGTCATGCGCCAAGGCTGGCAGTTGCTGATGCGTCAAGGTCTGGTAGCTGGCAGGTTTCCTGGCCGTCCCGGCGCTGCCCTTGCGCACGACGATGCCATCCGCCTTGCCGAGGGCCGGCAAGAAATCCTTGAATTCGATGCCCGAAGCGACCAGCATGCGCTCGGCCGGCTCGTGCCAGATATACAGATAATGTCTCAAGTATTCGTTCGCTTCGGTTTGGGTGACGTAATTGCGGCCACGGCAGCGCGTATCAGCGCCTTGAACGCCGCGCCGTTGCCGGACTGTGGCCTGGCTCTGCTTTGTTCATGGCGGTGATCTCTTATCGTGGTCTGCCTCTGTCCGCCTGCCTCACTGCGCCGTATCGGCCATGCAGGCGACCAGCGAGGCAAGGAACTGGTGGCGCAGTGCCTGGTATTGCGCGTCCGTCGAAAAGTCGCGCGGATCGGCAGGCTGGTTCAGTATGTAGGCGGTGGCAACCGTGCGGCTGGCGGCGTGCAGCAGCGAATACATACTGATGATGCCTGGCGTGTGCGCGATACTGGCGTTATTCAATCCTAGCACTTCCACGCCATCGCGCGCGTCCGTTTCCAGGGGCAGCTGCGATGGTGGCTTACCCTTGGCGGCCATTTCCTGCATCTGCGCCACGATGGTCTCTCGGTCGGCGGCAAACTGGCCTTCGGCGCTGCGTTCGATCTTCAGGTTCGCGAATGGCAAGCTGCTCTTGCGGAACAGCATCAGCCGATAGCCATCGGCCGTCGATATCTGCCGTTCCCCCGCCGCCATCTTGACGACGCGCGCGGTCGCACGTGCCGGCAGGCGGTCCTGCGTTTTGAACGTGAACTCGCTGCGGTTGATGCATTGTGCCAATGGCGACAATGGATCGGCCGTGCGGTCTTGTGCCTGGGCACCCAGGGCGACAAGCAATGCTGGGATAGCTAGCAAATGGCGGCGGTGCATGAGGTATCAATCATCGAGTCAAGGTACCGCGAGCATAACTGTCCATATTGCCAGAAGGCAAATGTTTAGTTGCTATCCTCTAAATACCCATGAGGATAGCTTCTTAATATGAAATTCACCTTGCCCGCTTAGCATTCAGACTGGCAAGGCTCTCATTGTGCAGCGCCTGCCATTTTCCGGCAAAACCATGAATGACATCGCTTTAACCTTGCGCCACGGCGTCGCAGTGCCGCCCGCCGTGCCGCCACCTTCCGCCAGCGGCCACCGCCTGAAAGCGGTGCTGGGCGCCCTCTTCTTTCCTTGCCAGCGCACGCGCTGGCAAGCCTTCCTGGGCAGCATGCCTGGCATGAGCTCGCTGGCGCAGCTGCATCCTTGCTTGCGCTTCAAGATTTACCGCCCTTACGCTTCGCGCCAGCTGGGCTGCAGGGATCGCCTGGCCTTGCTGGAAGGGCATTATCGCTTCCTGTGGCAGGCGGGCGGGCGCGCGCTGGTCGAACGTGCCGCGCGCCAGCCCGTGGTGCTGGCCGCGTTCGAGGGCAAGGACGGGGCGCTGTACCGCTTGCAGCTGACGGCCATCCATGACAGCTACCGTGAAGGCGAACTGTGCCTGCACCTGACGCGCGATGGCCAGCCCCTGTACCTGGCCAGCTTTCTATTTGTGCCACGCGCCGATGGCGTCTCCTTGCAGCTGGGTGCGCTGCAAGGCTTGCGTTCGGAAGCGGGCGCGCACGCCGTGAAGGCGGCGACGCGGGCCTTGCACGGTTGCCGTCCGAAAAACCTGATAGTCGCGGCCTTGCGCGATTTTGGCGACTTTTTTGCTTGCAATAACCTGTTTTTGATCAGCAATGACAACCGTATCGCCCTGAATGCGCGCCGGCGGCGCCATATTGCCGCCGATTACGACCTGGCCTGGCAGGAATTGCATGCCTTGCGCATGCCCAACGGCAATTATCACCTGCCCTGCGCACCCTACCGGGCGCCGGACCTGGCCGACGTGCCATCAAAGAAACGCGCCGATGCGCGGCGACGTGGCGAATTGCTGTTCGGCATGGCCGCCGACATGCGCGCGCAGCTGGCGCGTTTGCTGGAAACGCCTGCGGCGAGCAACTTATCAATGTAGAAATAATGACAGAAAACTCAGGCAACCTTCATGCAATTGGCCTAAGCTCGGCATTCATCCCAGCCACCTTATCCAGGCGCTGGCGTGAACTTGCCTTTTCCATTGATCACTCGACAGGTTCCCATGACGTCACGCCTTGCCCTCCTTCCCCTTTGGTTCCTCGGCAGCACCGCCCTGGCTGCCCCCACCCTCGACGACACTGTGCGCCAGCGCGCGGAAGAAATCACGCACACGGGCTTGCACCCCAGCATCGTCATCGCCGTGATCGATGGCAAGAGCAGCGCCGTGTACGGCTTTGGCAGCGTGCATGCAGACAAGAACGCCAAGCCGGGCGCCGACACCGTCTACCAGATCGGTTCCGTCACCAAGACCATGACGGCCTTGTTGCTGGCCGACGCCGTCGTCGAGGGTAAGGTCACGCTCGCGGAACCGGTGGCGGCATTATTGCCCGGCTACACAATGCCTGCCTTCGACGGCAAGCCGATCAGCTTGCTGGACCTGGCCACGCATTATTCTGCGCTGCCGCGCCTGCCCGATAACTTCGCGCCGAAAAACCCCGCCAATCCGTATGCCGATTACACGGAAGCAAATTGGGCAAGCATGGCCTGGAAGCGGCCGGCACGGGCGTCGGTTCGGCGCCGCTGTTTGCCAGCGCGAAAGACCAGTTTTTCTTTCGCGCCATCGAGGCGGAGCTGGTCTTTACGCGCGACGCCACGGGCAAAATAGTCAGCGCCGTGCTCAAGCAGGGCGGGCAGGATGTGGTCTTGTCGCGCAAACCGTAAAACTCAAGCTGTCGGGTCCAGCATGAATTGCTCGACCCGGTCCACGAACGCCGCCTTGCTGCGCGAGCGCCATTCCCCGAGGAACACCTCGCTGCCTTTGACGGTTTTGCCGTGGCGGTCATATTCCACCTTGCCCATTTCAAGCACGAATTCGCCGTCCGGGTCGTCTTCCGGCTCGAAATGCGAGTTGAAGCAGTAAGCACTGTCGCGGGAATGGCCCCACAGCAGCAGCGCGCTGCTGAACCATTGCATGGTGTCCGGGCCTGGTTCCACCTCGAACAGAGTATTGACGGTGATGTGCCAACCGCCGGGCACGCGCAGCGGCTGCAAGGGATAGGGAAAGCGTGGCTGTTTCATGTGGACGATGGCGCGCGGCGCGCCCGATAAAAGGTGAGGAACTCGGCAGCCGGCAGCGCTTTCGCAAACAGCCAGCCCTGGCCGAATTCGACCTTGCGTTCGCGCAAATAATCGGCTTGTTGCTGCGTTTCGATGCCTTCGGCCACGATCAGCATGTTCAAGGTGCGGGCCATGGCGATGATGTGTGGCGTGACGCTGCTGGTGGCGGCGTCCGTACCGATGGTGTCGACGAAGGATTTGTCGATTTTAAGGGCATCTAGCGGCAGGTTTTGCAGGCTGGAGAGGCTGGAATAACCGGTGCCGAAGTCGTCGATGGCCACCGCATGGCCGCGCGCTCTCGCCTTTTCGATGGTGGCGCGGGCCGCTTCCACGTTGATGAAACCCCGCTCCGTGGCTTCCAGCCAGATCTGCTGCGCTTCGATGCCCGTGCCGTCCAGGGCGCGTTCGAGCACGTCGAGCACCCTGCCCGTTTCAATATCGCTGGCGCACAGGTTGATGGCGATGTGCAGTGCGCGGTCGGCCAGCAGCGCGTCGCGCATGTCGGCAATAACGCAAGCTATCACCTGGTCGGTGATGGGCAGGATCAGCTCGCTTTCCTCGGCCACGGGGATGAACAGGTCGGGCCGTATCATGCTGCCGTCGGGACGGCGCCAGCGTATCAGCGCCTCGGCGCCCACGCACGCGCCCGTGTCGAGCGCGATGAGGGGTTGATAATGGACAAAGAATTCGCGCCGCTCGATGGCGATCTTCAGTTCGCCCGTCAGGGACAGCCGGCGGCGCGACAGCCACACGACGATGCCGACGATGAATGCGGCCATCAGCAGGCCCAGCGGCAAGAGCAGCAACTGTTCGCGGCGCAGACTGTCGTTCAACTTGCTGCGCGGCTCGATCATGACGGCCGTCAAGCCATCGCGGTACAGCATCGCATGGATGCTGCCGTCGTGCGCGGCGCCGTACGCCGCTGGCTGGCCGGCGAGCAAGGCTTGCACCAGCGCCGGGTCCGGATGGTGCAAGGTGTCGAGCACGCCGCGCTTGCCGATGGCCACGGCCATCTGGATATCGCTGTCGATGATGACGTCGGAAAAGCGCACGGGATCGATCAGTACTTTATAGGCGCGATAAGACAGGCCCACCATGCGCTTGCCGCCGCTGATGACGGGGTGCAGGTTGAAATCGAGGCCCATGCCATTGTCCATCGTGAAGTCGGCGGGCGTGATGGCGATGTGCTCGTCCTCGATGCCCGTGGAGGTGCATTTGAGCAAGCCATTTTCAACATAGCCGATATCGTCGATGCTGCGCGTGGTGATGGTGATGCGGCGCAGTTGCTGGATATGCGCTTCCGAACACGGCGCCAGGTCCAGCGCATCGGCGCTGCGCAGGGCCATGCTGGCCGAGGCGATGGAACGGTGGGCGCGCTCGAGCGCGTAGCCGGCCAGCAGGCGCAGCCGTTCCTGCTCGCCCTGCTCGGCGCGCACGGACGACAGATAAAAGGCCAGGCTCAGGGGTGCGGCCACGCCGATGACTGCGACCAGCACGCTCGTGATGATAATGCGTTTTCTGCGCATACGATTACCTGTGGTAGTTATATGATTGCCATGTATTGCTCGATGGCATCATATTACATGCAGAGGCCGTGTACTTGAATATTGCTGAACAGTTACACTTTTCTCACTTTTTGCAGCGGCCGCGCCAGCACGAACACCAGCGCGGCCACCACGGCCGCCAGCCCGCCAGCCAGGTAGAGCACGCTGGCAAAGCCGTCGATGAAGGCGTGCCGCGCCGCTTCCTGCGCCACGGCCTGCATGGCGGGTGGCAGTTGGCCGAAAGCCTCGGCCGCGTTGCCGGCAACGATGCGCCCTATCATTTCAGGCGAGGCCTTCAAGCCGTGCAGCCACGCCAGTTTCTCGAACGAGGCGGCCGTGCGCATGGCCAGCACGGCACCCAGCGCGCCCACGGCCAGCACGATGCCGACAAAGCGCGTGGTGGTGCTGATGCCGGAGCCCATGCCCGTGCGCTCGCGGGGGATGCAGGCGAGGATGGCCTTCTGGGTGGTGCCGTTCAACAATCCTGCGCCCGCGCCCGTGACGATCATGCCGGCCGCCACCAGCCCATATTGCAGGCTGGCGGCGGCAAAGGCCGTGGCAACGTTGCCGATGGCGACGATCAGCAAACCCGTCACCAGGATGCCGCGGTCGTCCAGATGGTGCATGGCGCGCGGCGCCAGCCGGGACAGCACCACCATGGCGACGGCAAACGGCAGCATGGCGCAACCGGCCAGCACGGCGGAAAAGCCGAAGGCATTCTGCAAATACAGGGGCAAGAACGTCATCATCACTTGCGCGGCGATGGCGTAGCCGAACATGCCCAGCACGGCGCCGACAAACACGCGGCGGCCAAACAGGGACAAATCGACCATCGGCGCGCGCTGGCGCCGCTCTACCAGCACGAAGACGGCCAGCAGCGCGGCGCCCGCCAGAAAACGCAGCACGGTGGCATGGCTGGACCAGCCCGCCACGCTGGCGTCGATCAAGCCCCAGATGATGCAGAACAGGCCGGCGGAGAACAGCGCCGCCCCCAGCGGGTCGAAGCTGACGTTGGATGCATCCTTCGACTCTTCCACATGGCGCTTCACCAGCAGCATCAGGATGGCGACGACGGGCAGGTTCAAATAGAAAATCCAGCGCCAGTTGATGGCGCTCGTGATCAGGCCGCCCAGCAGGGGCGCCACCGTCATGGCCACGCCCATGGCCGCGCCCCACACGGACCAGGCGCGCGCCCGCTCCTTTTCCGCGTGAAAGGTGTGGCCGATGACGGCCAGCGCGGACGTCAGCAGCAGCGCCGCGCCCAGGCCCTTGATGGCGCGCGCCACGTTGAGCACGAACGGCGTCCACGCCAGGCCGCACAGCAGGGACGCCAGCGCGAACACGGCCAGGCCGAACAGCATCACCCTGCGCCGTCCCAGGCGGTCGGCGATGCTGCCGGCCGGCAGCAAAAACGAGGCGAACGCCAGCATATAGGCGCTGACTACCCATTCCACGTCGACAAAGCTGGCGTTCAGGCTGCGGGCGATCGACGGCAGGGAGACAGCCACCACGTTGGTATCGAGCATGATCAGCGCGCACACGCCCGAGCACGTATATAAAGTCCAGTTGGTATTTTTCATGCCTGTATTTTAAGCAGGCTTGTATTATTTCCTGTTATAAGACAAGCGCCATATAATTCACTCATGGTGAATATTGTCAAACACATGGAACTGCGGCACTTCCGCTGCGTGCTGGCCGTCGCGCACAGCCTGCATTTCGCGCGGGCAGCAGCCGAGCTGGGCATTTCTCCGCCCGCGCTGACCAAGCAGGTACAGGAAACGGAAAGTTTGCTCGGTACGCGCCTGTTCCAGCGCAGCAAGCGCGCCGTGGCCCTGACGGCCGCAGGCGAGTTGTTCGTACTGGAAGCGACGCGCGCGCTGGCGCAGCTGGCACAGGCGCAAGACGTGGCCCGACGGGCGGGACGGGGCGAACTGGGACGGCTGGAAATCGGCTACGTGGCTTCGGCCGCCTATTCCGGCGTGCTGCAAGACCAGTTTGCCTGCTTTCGCGCCAGCCACCCCGGCATCCATATCGGTGCGCGCGAATACGCGATGGATACCCTGCCCGGCTTGCTGGACCAGGGACGCGTGGACCTGGCCTTCGTGCGCCCGCCCCTGCACTTGCCGGACGGCATAGACAGCGTGGTCTTGCTGCGCGACCGCTTCGTGCTGGCAGTGCAAGCGGACAGCGCCCTGGCCCGGATTGACGTGGCGGTGCCGTCCGCGCTGGCGCAGCAGGCGTTCATCGTGCCGGAACAGGAATTGGGGACCCTGGAAGTGAGCCGGCGCGGCGGCTTTGCGCCGCAGGTGGTGTCGCGCCCGGGCAGCCTGGTGGCCGTGCTGACGGAAGTGTCGCTGGGCGTGGGCTGCGCCATCGTGCCCCACTCCGTGATGGCCAGCGTGCAATTGCCCGGTGTGTGCTTCCGCGAACTGGCAGCGCCGCAAATCAGCTCGGAAATCGCCGTGGCCTTCCGCCGCCATGAACAGGCGCCCGCCGTACGCGCCTTCATTGCCCAGTTGCGCGCTGTAGCATTGGCTTAGCCCCAGTTCTTCAATACGGCCACGGCATAGGTGCAAGCGCTGGCCGTTTCATTCTTGAACACGCAATCGGCCGGCGGACCCAGCTCCAGGCAATCGCCCGCGTCCAGCACGTGGCGGGTATCGCCTTCGATGAAGACGAGGCTGCCGCTGAGTGACCAGATCAGTTGCCGCCGCGCCACATAGGCGGTGGCCGGCATGGCCACCACGGCGCCCGGCGGCAAGCTGATATGCACGAGGTCGAGCGGCATGTCGGATGCGGGCGATACGTGGCGTCGCACATAGCCGCTCTGCGGGTCGACCCACACGGGTTGTTCGGCCTGGCGCAGCAAGCGCCCTGCGCGCATTTCCGCGCGGGCGATCAGTTCGGACATGCTCAGGCCGAAGGCGCCCGACAGCCGCGCCAGCAAGGTGGCCGTGGGGCTGCAGTCGCCGCGCTCCACCTTGTGCACCATCGCGCGCGACACACCCGAACGGGCCGCCAGCTGCGTCAGCGACCAGCCCAGGCTTTCCCGTTCGAGGCGCACCCTGGCGCCGATGCGCTGGTTCAATTCGTCTGGTTTAGTGGACATGGGGCGGATTCTATTCTTATTCTATTGGACAAGGCGTGGACGGCACTCTATGATTTGTCCATTATAGTAGACGACCAGCAAGGAGATCAACATGCACATACGCGATGCCCGAATGGGTGACATCGAGGCCATCACGGCCATCTACAACGATGCCGTCAGCAATACCCTGGCCATCTGGAATGAACGCACCGTCGATGCGGCCAACCGCGCCGCCTGGTTGGCCGACCGCGAGCGGGCCGGCTATCCGGTGCTGGTGGCCATCGATGCGCAGCAGAATGTGGCCGGCTACGCCTCGTTTGGCGACTGGCGGCCGTTCGAGGGTTTTCGCCATACGGTCGAGCATTCCGTGTATGTGCGCACAGATAGTCGCGGCACCGGTGTCGGCAAGGCCTTGATGGGAGAACTGATCGTGCGCGCGCGCGGCCTGGGCAAGCACGTCATGGTGGCGGGCATCGAGGCGGGCAATGCCGGCTCGATCGCCCTGCACAAGCAACTGGGTTTTGAAGAAGTGGGATTGATGCGCCAGGTGGGCACCAAGTTCGGCGCCTGGCTGGACCTGGCGTTCCTGCAGCTTCAACTCGATGCGCGCAGCGATCCGGACGGCATTGCGCCGCCCGGCTAAGGTCAGGCAAGCGTCAAGGATCGGGCATCAGGGATCAATATCCGGCGGCGGGCGGCGCAGCGCCATATGTTCCCACACAGCCACCAGGACCAGCACGCAACTGGTGATGCACGCCAGGATCAAAGGTGAATACAGGCGGCCATACGCCATCGGGATCAGCGCCAGGATGATCAAGATGCCCAGCAAATGCGACAGCGGTGGCGTGGAACGCTCGTTGCTGACCCATTTAAACAGCGCATTACCCAGCAGATAGAGTATCGGGCCGCCCAGCAAGGCGCTGATGCCGGCGAAGCTCGCTTCATCCGGATGCACGAGCGCCAGTTCGTCGGCCACGGCGCTGACGATCACGCCGCCCACGATCAGCACGTGGATATAGGTGTAAGCCTTGCGCGCGATGCGGCCCGGGTCTTTCGAATGGACGATGCGGTGGTGGCCCGCTTCGGCGCCCGTGTCGAAGTAGATCCACCACATGGCGATGCTGGCGACCAGTGCTGACAGAAAACCCAGCCAGTTGCCAGGCGTCCACGCCAACCCAGCGAAGGTGGCGCCCGTCACCAGCAGCGATTCACCGAGGGCGATGATGACGAACAGGCCGCAGCGTTCGGCCATGTGGCTGCCATCGACATCCCAGTCGGCTATCGTGGAGCGGCCAAGGACAGGCAGGCCGAACTGCATCCATGGACCGGCCAGGTCGATCAGCAGGGCCGCGCCCCACCAGAAGATGCGCTGGGACGGTTCAGCCAGGCCGCCGGCGATCCAGAAGATGCCGGACAGCACGGCCCACAGGGCGATGCGCTGGAAATTGCGGCGGCGCGCCAACGCTTCATGGCGCACGGCCCACCAGGCAAACAGGGGCCGGCCCACCTGCATGGCCACATAGGCGAGCGCAAAGCCCAGGCCGCGCGTGCCGAACGCTTCCGGTATCGAGGCCGACATGATCAAGCCGCCCAGCATCAGCGCAAACAAGCCGATGCGCACGGGAATGCGCTCGGGATCGAGCCAGTTGGTGATCCACGACGTGAAAATCCATACCCACCAGACGGCCATCAGCAACAAGCCCGTCTGCAACCAGCCCATGGCGCTCAGGTGCGCCAGCAAGCCGTGCGACAGTTGCGTCACGGCAAACACGAACACCAGGTCGAAGAACAGCTCGATCATGCCCACCTTGCCACTGTCCTGCCCACCGCGCGTGCGCAACAGCGATTTTGTCAATTCCATAGATACTCTTTCATTCATGCTAGTAAAACGTTCAATTCGGGCGTCTATGACTTTACCTGCGTCAATAAGGGCAAGCCGGCGAAGTGCGCGGCCAGATTATCCACCACCAGTTGCCCCATCGCATGGCGCGTTTCCACGGTCAGGCTGCCCACATGCGGCGTCAGCACCACGTTCGGCAAGGCGCGCAAGGCGGCCGGCACGCGCGGTTCCTCCGCAAACACGTCGAGGCCGGCCGCGCCCAGGTGGCCATCCTGCAAGGCGGCGATCAGGGCGTCTTCATCGATGAGCGCGCCACGGGCGATATTGATCAGAGTGCCTTGCTGGCCCAGCGCATCGAGCACGCTGCGGTCGATGATCTTGCGCGTGGCCGGCGTGCCCGGCGCGCAGACGATCAGATAATCGCTTTCCTGCGCCAGTGCCAGCAGCGATTCCGAGCGCGGCACGGAGGTGCCCGAGATGGCGCGCGGCTGGAAATAGCGCACCCGGACGCCGAAGCTGGCCAGGCGCAGTGCGATGGCCTGGCCGATCTGGCCGAAACCGAAGATGCCGGCCGTCTTGCCGCGCAGGCTGGAGGCAGGAGCGATGGCCTCGCGGCGTTCCCAGCCACCATCGCGCACGAAACGATCGAGTGCCACGATATGCCGCACGCTGGCCAGCAGCAAGGCCAGCGCCACGTCGGCCACGTCATCGGTCAGCACGTTCGGCGTGGTGGTGACGGCGATGCCGCGTTCGCGGGCCAGGTCGAGCGCCACGCCATCGAGGCCCACGCCATTCACGGCGACGATTTCGAGCGCGGTCAGCAAGGCCATGTCGCTGGCATTCAAGCCCAGCGCGCCCGTCGTGACGACGGCGCGGATGGCTGGCGCGCGTTCGGCCAGCCAGGCATGGCGCGCGTCCGCCGGCACTTGCCAGGCGTGATGGCAGGTGTATCGCTGTTCCAGCTGCGCATTGACGGCAGCCGAGGGGCTGGGAGCGAGGATGAGGAGTTCGGGGGGCATGGGCGTCCATCCGGGGGCGTGTTGATCTGAATTGCAGACGCAACTTAGCATATTTGGCGCCCTGCCGGGGATGACTGCTGCGCAATCGCCGTGAAAACCCTGTGCCGAATGCGCTCTTTAGCCAGGGCAAGGCACGCGTTTCACCTTGCCGCCCGTCCTGAACGGGTCGGCGCCAGAACCGGGGTTCTCGGCCAGCCCGAAGCACGTGGCGCCGCCGGCACTGACGACGCGCGTGGCGGGCCGGCCATCGGCCGTGAGCAATTCTTCCACGCGGATGACGGGGCCGCCGCGCCAGGCGGAAGCGACCAGCTTCTGGAAGGCGCTTTCGCTTTTGAGCTCGGTGACGGCCAGCCATGGCTGGTCTTGCTTCAACTCGCCGCGCAGGGCCTTGTCGGCGGCGCCCGCGGCCAGCCGGGCGCGCGTGCGCAAGTCTGCGCCAGACGGCGCGGTGGCGGGCGCTTCGGGCAATTCTTCGGCGGGTACGGTAATGGTTTGTGGCGTCACGGCAGGCATGTCAGGAACGGCGGGCGCCGCACTGGCCCGCGCGCGCGGCGTGGGAACCGGCAGCGGCAAGGCCATCGGTGGCGTCTGCGGCAGCGGCCGGGTCGGCAGCAAGGTCATGAACGCCACTTCCGTGTATTGCTTGAGTTGCCGTGCTGGCAGGAGCAGGAAATACAGGCCCAGCGCATGCATGGCCAGGATCAGCGCGACGGCCGCGCCTTTCAAGCTCAAGCCTCTCCGTATGCGCGTAGAAGCGGACTGTAAATGGCGGTGCAATAACATGCGGTTTCCTGTGGGCGCGGGGCGCGAAGGCCTATTCTAGCGAAACTTGAACATAGGCATTAATAAATCCACAAGGTACCGTCTGGCGCGCCTTTTCCTACCAGAATCCGGCACCCGGATGCACAAGGGCATAGGCAGACCAGCGCATGCGATGGCCCCAGTATCGCCAGGCAAAGTATCCTTGCGCCGATTTTTTCGCGTGCGTCCCTATGCCGGCACATGCGCTTCGGCGACAATGCCCGCATGAAACGACTCCCTGCCCTGCTGCTCTTGCTCAGTATGTCCCTGCCGGCTGCGGCCCAAAAGCAAGCCGCCTGCCCGTATGCCGCCTGGAAAAGCGGTTTCAAGGGCGATGCGCGGGCGCAAGCCACGTGTTTATTGCGCCCCGTCAAGCTGTATGCGCGCCTGGGCGACAGCGCGCCGCTGCCGGATTTTCTTGCCGAGCACATCGGCCAGCGCACGGGCATCGCCCCGGCCCAACTGCGCGCCTGGCTGGCCGCGCAAGGCATAGCCGAAGCCGACGTGGGCGGCCCCGTCGACGCTCCGCTGTCGCGCGCCATGGGCCGGCTGGCGGCGCCCATGGCCCGGTACTTCGTCATCCACGACACCAGTTACCCGAATTTCCTGACGGAATCCATTCCTGCCCACATCAACGATGCCGGCTGGGACTTCAACGACTTTACCTTGCGCAATCCGGCGCTGGGCGGCGGTCCGAAAGGCCATGTGTATGTAAACCGCCTGGGCGGCTCGCTGGCGGTGCGCGACTTTGGCACGCCCGGCTACGCCAGCAAGCTGGAAAAGGACAAGCCTTCGCTGACGGGCCTGTTCTTGCACGTGGAACTGGTGCAGCCGCGCAACTCCGTACCGGGCGGCGGCAAGGGCAACGACGGCCTGGCGCCCGATCCGGGCTTTACGCCCGCGCAATACGATCGGCTGGCCCTGCTGTACATCGCCGCCAGCGTGCGCAAGGGAACGTGGCTGATCCCCGCCTTCCACGCCGTGCTCGACACGGGTTTTGCGAACGGTCATGACGACCCGCAGAACTTTTCGCTGGCCGAGTGGACAGCCTCGCTTTCCCGCCTGCAGGCGGCCCTGCGGCAAGCCGATACGGGACAGCGTTTCCCTGACGGCTGATTAGGCGCATACTAATATGTATGTGCATAGCCATTCCTGTCACGGAGTTCAGGTGAATATTGCCACGGATCATCAGGCGGACCGCCAGGCAGGCGCGCGTCATCCACTGCAGCGCGCGCAGCGCCTCTTTGCCATGCGCGATGCCGTCCTCAGCGTCTGGGAACAGCGCGTGCGCGCCAACGTGCGCGGCGCGGACCAGTTGCTCACGCCCATCCTCACCAATACCTTGCCCGCCTTTTTCGATAACCTGACCGAAGCGCTGCCCCCCGGCCATCCGCGCGAAAACGCCGCCAGCAACAGTAACGTGCCGGCCGTGCATGGCAATGAACGGGCGCGCATGACCGATTACGGACCGGAACAAGTGATCCAGGAATACCAGATCTTCCGCGACTGCTTTGCCGCCGTCGCGAAGGAGTCCGGCATTACCCTGCGCGGCAAGGATTGGCAGGTGATCAACGAATCGATCGATATGGGCATCCGCGAATCGATACGCGAATTTACCACCATGCACGAAGGCTTCCGGCGCCGCATCGCGGCCGGCCTGTCGCACGACATGCGCAATCCCCTGGCCGTCATCAGCACCAGCGCCCAGTTGCTGCGCATGCCAGCGGACCCGGAACGGGTGGTATTGCTGGCGCACAAGATTGCCGAGCACAGCAAACGGCTCGACAGCATGATCGAGGAGTTGCTCAATAGCCTCAGCTACCACCAGGGCCAGCGGCTGCCGCTGGCCCTGAGCCAGTTCGATGTGCTGCCCCTGGTGCACGCGGTCGCCAGTCAGGTCAACCTGCAGCTGCCGGACAAATGCCAGGTCAGCGGCCAAGCCGTCGTCGGCTGGTGGTGCGAGAACTCGCTGCGACGCGCGCTGGAAAACCTGCTCGGCAATGCCATCAAGTACGGCGACGACGCCCCCGTCAGCGTGCACGTGGAAGCCGTTCACGAACGCCTGATCATCACCGTCCACAATGGCGGCCAGGCTATTGCGCCAGAGCAGGCCGAACGCATCTTCGACTATCTGCGCCGCGAGAACGACAGCCCCACAGCAGGCTGGGGCATCGGCCTGCCTTTCGTGCAAAACGTGGCCGAAAGCCACGGCGGCAGCATCGCCGTCGACAGCGCACCCGAGACGGGCACCAGCTTCATCTTCGACGTGCCCGTCGATTGCCGTCCCTTCGTTCAGCCCGCCGACATCCCCAAGAGTGACAGCTAGCGCACCAAATCGGTGCGAAGAACGGCACAACGCCACAAAAGTGGTCATATTTACACCTGTTCGCCCCCACCCTGTTGGCACGTTTCCTGCTGAGCTGTACGTAGACACGGCTCAAGGGAAATCACAACATGGCAAATTTTTTCAATGAAATGACTGCGGATGAAGTGGGGTCGGACAGCAAGGTACGCGAACACTATCGTGAATTTGACAACTGGCTGGCACAGCAATCCCCCGAAACCATCGCCCGCAAGCGGGCCGAAGCCGACCTGACGTTCCGCCGGGTCGGCATCACCTTCGCCGTGTATGGCGACGATGCCGGCACGGAGCGCCTGATACCGTTCGATACCATCCCCCGCATCATTCCCGCCGCCGAATGGGCGCAGATGCAGACGGGCCTGGTGCAACGCGTGCAAGCCTTGAACATGTTCATCCATGACATCTATCATGAGAAAAACATCATCAAGGCGGGCATCATTCCTGCCGAGCAAATCTACAAGAATGCCCAGTATCGCCCGGAAATGCAGGGCATTTCCGTCGCCGCCGACATTTACGCGCACATCGCCGGTGTCGATATCGTGCGCGCGGGCCAGGGCGAATTTTATGTACTGGAAGACAATTTAAGGGTGCCTTCGGGCGTGTCCTACATGCTGGAAGACCGCAAAATGATGATGCGGCTGTTCCCGGAACTGTTCGCCCGCAACCGCATCGCCCCCGTCGACCATTACCCGGACATGCTGCTCGACAACTTGCGCTCCGTCGCCCCCATGGGCGTGGATGACCCAACGGTGGTCGTCATGACGCCGGGCATGTACAACTCCGCCTACTTCGAGCACGCTTTTTTGGCCCAGCAAATGGGCGTGGAACTGGTCGAAGGCAAGGATTTGTTTGTCAACGATAACTCCGTCTACATGCGCACCACGCGCGGCCCCAAGCGCGTGGACGTGATCTATCGCCGCGTCGATGACGATTTCCTCGATCCGCTGGCTTTCCGCTCCGACTCGTCACTGGGCGTGCCGGGCCTGCTGTCCGTGTATCGCGCCGGCCGGGTAACGTTGGCGAACGCCATCGGCACGGGCGTGGCCGACGACAAGTCGATCTACCCCTTCGTGCCCGACATGATCAAATTCTACCTGTCGCAAGAGCCGATACTCAACAACGTGCCCACCTACCAGTGCCGCAAAGGGGCCGACCTGTCCTACGTGCTGGCGAATTTATCCAAGCTGGTGGTCAAGGAAGTGCATGGCGCGGGCGGCTATGGCATGCTGGTTGGCCCGGCGTCGAGCGCCGCGCAGATCGAGGATTTCCGCCAGCGCCTGCTGGCCAATCCGGGCGGCTATATCGCCCAGCCGACCCTCGCCCTGTCCGCCTGCCCCACGTATGTGGACGCCGGCATTGCACCGCGTCATATCGATCTGCGCCCGTTCGTACTGTCCGGCAAGACGATTTCCATGGTCCCGGGCGGCCTGACCCGCGTGGCACTGGGCGAAGGCTCGCTGGTGGTCAATTCCTCGCAAGGGGGTGGCACCAAGGATACCTGGGTACTCGAAGCCACATCCGCTTTTGCAGGAGAGAAAACATGCTGAGCCGTACTGCCGATCATTTGTTCTGGATGGCCCGCTACACGGAGCGGGCGGAAAACACGGCACGCATGCTGGACGTCAACATGCAGACCTCGATGCTGCCCCAGTCCGAGCAGGACGCCGAACAGGGCTGGCGCGCCACCCTGGGCATTTCCGAGCTGCAAAGCGCGTATGACCACAAATATGGCCGCGATGGTCAATTTCATACGCGCGACGTGCTCGACTTCATGGTGCGCGACCCGAACAACCCGTCTTCCATCCTCGCCTGCCTGACGGGCGCGCGCGAAAACGCCCGCGCCGTGCGGGGTACGTTGACGACCGAAGTGTGGGAAATCCAGAACGCCACCTGGCTCGACATGCAGAAACGCCTGAAAAGCAATTTGCTGGAAACGGACCCCAGCCAGTTCTTCGAGTGGGTCAAGTACCGTTCGCATTTGTCGCGCGGGGTCACGTTGGGCACCATGCTCAAGGACGAGGCGATTCACTTCATTCGCCTGGGCACCTTCCTGGAGCGGGCCGACAACACGGCGCGCATCCTCGACGTGAAGTTCCACGGCGCGCGCGACACGTCGAAAGACATCACCCAGCGCGATTTTTACTACTGGGCAGCGCTGCTGCGCTCCGTTTCCGGCTTTGAAATCTACCGCAAGGTCTACCGCGACGTGATCACCCCGGAAAGGGTGGCGCAATTGCTGATGCTGCGTGGCGACATGCCGCGCTCCCTGCTGGCCTGCATGGATGACGTGGTGGAAAATCTGAAACATATCCGCAACGATGTGTCGGCCGATACGGAACGCTTCGCGGGCAAGCTGCACGCGGAACTGAAATTCGGCCATATCGACGACATCATGAAGGCTGGCTTGCACCATACATTGACGGAGTTTCTGGAAAACATCTATGACCTAGGCAACCGGGTCAGCCGCGATTTTCTCGTTCCCCTGGCGGCCTGATGCAGCTCACTATCCGCCACGAAACCCATTACGCCTACAGTGCGCCGCTGGCCTACACCATCCAGCAGCTGCACCTGACGCCGCGTATCGAGCCGCAGCAGCGCGCCCTGTCCTGGCAAATCAGCACGCCGGGCCAGTGCCACGCCTACACGGATGCCTACGGCAATCTGTCGCACATGCTGACGATTAGCTGCAGCCATCAGTCGCTGAGCCTGGTGGCGCACGGCGTGGTGGAAACCATTTATCCACACAAGGGACGGCTGAACCTGATCGATACCTTGTCGCCGCTGTTGTTTACCATGCCGACAGCCCTGACGCAGGCCAACCCCGCCATCCTGGAGTTGGCGGCCGCCAGCCTGCCGGACCGCAGTGTCACGGCAGGCACTGGGCATTTGCTGCGCCTGGCCGAGCACATCGTTGGCAAGGTGGCGTATGAAAGCGGCGCCACCATGGTCACCACCACGGCCGGCGACGCCCTGGCGCTGGGGCGCGGCGTGTGCCAGGACCATGCCCATCTGTTCCTGGCCTGCTGCCACGCCTGGGGCATCCCTGCCCGTTATGTGTCCGGCTATATCGATCCGGGCACGACGGGCCACGCGGCCAGCCACGCCTGGGTCGACGCCTGGACGGAAGACGCGGATTTCGCGGGCTGGGTCAGCATCGACGTCACGCATGCGCGGCTGATGACGGATGCGTATTGCCGGCTGGCCATCGGACGCGACTACGATTCGGCGGCGCCCGTGCGCGGCGTGCGCCAGGGTGGCGGCACGGAAACGTTAAGAGTCGATGTGCAGATCGTGCCCGTGTAGTGGCAAGAATGAGGCTGGCCGGGCCTTGCCAGCAGGTGGCACGGCCCGGCTGGTGTAGAATGCTCTCCCCTTTTGACTTGATTTACGACGATGACTTATTGCATAGGCATGCGCCTCAACGAAGGCCTGGTCTTCCTGTCCGACTCCCGCACCAACGCCGGCGTGGACCAGGTGGGCACCTTCCGCAAGATGAGCGTGTTCGAGAACCCGGGCGACCGCATGCTGGTCCTGATGACGGCCGGCAATTTGTCGATCTCGCAGGCGATCCGCCAGGTCGTCTCCGAACACGTGGATGCGGACGGGCGCAGCGTCTGGAACGTGGCCAGCATGTACGACGCGGCGCGCATCGTGGGTGAAGCCGTGCGCACCGTGCACCTGCGCGAAGCGAAGGCCCTGGCCGAATGCGGCATCGATTTCAATGTCAGCATCATTTTAGGGGGCCAGATAGGCGCCGAGCGCTGCCGGCTGTTCCAGGTGTATTCGGCCGGTAATTTCATCGAATCGCACGATGAAAACACGTATTTCCAGATCGGCGAAGCGAAATACGGCAAGCCCATCATCGACCGTGTCATCAACCCGACGACGCGCCTGGACGAAGCGGCCAAGTGCGCGCTGATTTCCATGGATTCGACCCTGCGTTCGAACATCTCCGTCGGCCTGCCGCTCGATTTGCTCGTCTACGAGACGGGCAGCCTGTCCGTCACGCGCTTCGTCACCATCGATGAAAAGAACCAGTATTTCCGCATGATCCGCGACACCTGGGGCGAACAATTGAAACAGGTGTTCGAAGGCATCGTCGATCCCGTGTGGAATGCGGCGCCGGAGACCACGACAAACGTGCTGTCGTCGGCCAACATGCACAGCAAGCCCGTGCGCGTGGCCATTCCCGAACACGTGAGCCGCGGCGGCCTGACGGTGGCGCCCTTGCAATCGCTGGCGCAGCAGTTCAGCGACGACAAGCAGCATTGATCTGCCGCGCACCACCTGCGCACGGTGCTGGACAAGTCGCTTTGTGCGTGCTTTTATGGCGATGGCTTGATATTTCATCCATATCGAACGGAAAGGCAGGTGGCGCATGGACTTGATTACTTCCGCCGTCGTGGCGGCCATCGGACGTGGCGCACCCGGTCACGCGTCCGAAGCCGTTACCAGCCATTTTCGAACGCTCATGCAGGCCATCGCCAAGTTCGACAGCGCCACCACCATCCTGGCTGCCATCGCCGCACTGGAAGCCGAGCCTGCCAATACCCAGCTGCAACTGGCCCTGTCGGCGGTCCTGTCCACGGCGAAGGTGCCCGATGACATGGGAACCCTGTTTGCCGCGCAAAGCTTGCTCGATGCGCTGCAGCGGCCGTTCCCCCAGCTTCCCGACGTGGAAACCGTGCCCGCGCCGGCCGATAAAAGCGCCGTCGTGTCGAACTATGCGGTGGTCAAAGTGTATTTCGCCACGGACCGCCAGCGCGACGTGGGCAAGCCGCCGGCCCGGCGTTTCAGCGGCGAACGCAGTAAAGGAGTAAACAGCGGCAACGGCGGCGGCGATGGCGCGCTCAGCTACGGCAGCTGCGACATCAGCATCCCCCGCGACCACCGCATGGGCCAGCTGGAATCGCCGTCGCTGTGGCGCCTGGAATTTCGCGACGACCCGGCCAAGCACGTGGTGCTGCTCGATGCCGAGGTGCAGGACCGCGACAACTTCTTTGCGGCATTAAAGACGCAAATACGCGCCTCGGCCGCCAAGAGCGCTTTTGTCTTTGTGCACGGCTATAACGTAAGTTTCGAGGATGCGGCGCGGCGCACCGGGCAAATGGCCTACGACCTGGGCTTTGACGGCGCGCCCGTCTTCTACAGCTGGCCGTCGCGCGGCGACCTGGCCGGCTACACCATCGATGAAAACAATATCGAGTGGAGCACGCCCCATATCACGGCCTTCCTGGCCGACTTTCTCGCCAGCACGGAAGCGGCGCAAGTGTATCTGGTGGGCCATAGCATGGGTAGCCGCGGGCTGGCGCGGGCCGTGGCCGACTTGCTGGCCGCGCAGCCCCAGCTGGCGCAAAAGATCACGGAGCTCATCCTGTCCGCGCCCGACATCGACGCCGCCATCTTCAGGCATGATATCGCGCCGAAACTGGCCGGCACGCGCAACCCCGTCACCTTATATGCCTCGTCGCAAGACCTGGCCCTGGCCGCCTCGAAAGCCGTGCACGGCTACCCGCGCGCAGGCGACAGCGGCAGCGCCATGCTGATCGTGGCGGGCGTGGAAACCATCGACGCCACCGGGGTGGACACCAGCTTCATGAAGCACGCGTATTTCGCGGAAAAGCGCTCGGCCCTGTCCGACATGTTTTATCTGATACGCAATCAGGCGCGCGCCGACCAGCGCTTTCTCGACCCCGTCGATACCGTGGCCGGCCGCTATTGGACGTTCAAACCATGACGCGGCTTCATGCTTGTGGGCACACATGCTAAGATACGGCCCATAGGGTGGAAAAGGCACGGCGATGACGCCGCCAGCCGATCCCTCGCAAGCAGGCCTATCATGTTGACATCATCTTCTACACCGCAAGCCGAATCGCTGATCCGCAGTACCAACGCCCGCGTCACCAAGACACGCGTGAAGGTGCTCGACTTTTTAATGGCGCAAAGCCGTTCGCTGACCCACCATGAAATCCAGCAGGCGCTGTCGCAGGACAGCGATATCGATTCTGTCACCCTGTACCGGGTGCTGGAATGGCTGACGGAAAATGAACTGGTGCACCGCATCGCGGGCGTCGACCAAGTGTGGCGCTTCAGCGCGGGCGCCGGCCACCAGGCGCACGAGCACGCGCACTTCCAGTGCACCAAGTGCGCGAACGTCACCTGCTTCAATGAAGTCAAGCTGCCTCCGCCCGTGCTCTTGCCGGAAGGTTTCAGCGGCGGCGAAGTCGATTACCTGATCAAGGGTCTGTGCCCCCGCTGCAAGTAAGGCCCTTCTGACATCACTTGAGCAGCAAGGCCAGGTGATGCTCCTCATAAAACAAGTTACCCACGCGCATGGAGCGCGGCTGCGTGCCATACGCGATAAATCCCAGTGATTCATGTAGTGGCCGTGCGGAATTGTTTTTCGCATTCACGCTGAGATGCAGTTGCATGACGGCATGGCCAGCTTCGGCTTGTTTATCAATCTTGCCGGTGCGCAGACTTTTGCCGTGACCCAGCGCAAACAGCGCCCCCATTCACGGCGCCCAGATGGTCCGGCTCCAACCCATGTCGCATGCCGAGCAGGAAAATCAGCGCCAGGGCGGGCAAGCCCGCGTCCACGCTCATGCGGCCGCCAGGCTGACGGCGCTGGCCGCACCTGCCACGCAGCGGTCCAGTCCACGCGTCAGCATCTCCTGCGGCAAGTCGCGGCCGATGAAGATGATTTTGCTGGCGCGCGTCTCGCCGTCGCGCCACGGCGCGCCCAGTTCCGAGCCCATCAGCATGTGCACGCCCTGGAAGACGGCGCGGCATGGCAGGCCGGCGACGTGCAGGATGCCCTTGTAGCGCATTAGCTGGGTGCCGAATAGCTGCACCACGGCATCGAGAAAGTTTTCCACCTGCAACATATCGAGGGGCTGGGACTGGTGGTACACGAACGATTGCACGCCGTCGCCATGGCGGTGGCCCAGTTCTCCCAGGAAATCCGGCTCCAGCTCGACGATGGCGTTCAAATTGAAACCACGGATATTCAGGATGTCGCGCAGCGGCACGTTGCCAAAGCGCACTTTCTGCAGGCTGGCGCGGCCATTGATGGCGATCAGCCGCTGGCGCAGCGCGGCCAGCTCGTCCTTGCTGACCAGGTCCGTCTTCGACAGCAGGATGCGGTCGGCAAAGCCCACCTGTTCCTGCGCTTCCCTATGCTGGGTCAGTTGCTGCTGCGCATGGCGCGCATCGACCACCGTCAAGATGGCGTCCAGCAGGTAAAACTCGCTGATTGACGGCTCCGCAAAGAAGGTTTGCGCCACGGGGCCGGGCGCGGCCAGGCCCGTCGTTTCGATGATCACGTGATCAAACGCGATGGTTCCCGCCGCGCGTTTGGCCTGCAATTCACCGAGGATGCGGATCAAGTCGCCGCGCACGCTGCAGCAGATGCAGCCATTGTTCATTTCCACGATCTGCTCATCGCTATCTTGCACCAGCAAGCCATGGTCGATGCTTTCGGCAGCGAATTCATTTTCGATCACGGCGATGCGCACGCCGTGATCGCCCTGCAAGATCCGCTTGAGCAAGGTGGTTTTCCCGCTGCCGAGAAAACCCGTGATGATGGTGACGGGGATCAGTTCTGTCATGGCTTGTACTTTCTTTTCAAGGTCAGGCTTCCAGTTCTTCCATGCGCTGCCACTGGGGAAACGGGTCGGGCAGCTTGCGCCAGGCGGCCATGCCCTGGCGCGTTTCCGTGGTGTTGAGCAGACATTTCTTCAAGTCCGCCTCGATGGCGGCCTGGTCCATGTCCTGGCCGATGAAGACAATTTCCTGGTAGCGGTCGCCATACGTTTCGCTCCAGCCCGCTTTCATGTCCGCCACGGAGGCCGCATCCGTAGGCCAGCGCTCCTTGGGCACAGACGCCCACCACAAGCCCACCGGTTCGATATTCATCAACTTGCCCGCGCCGGACAGGCTGGCCACCCATTCGGGGCGGCTGGCCAGCCAGAAATAGCCCTTGCTGCGCACCACGCCCGGTATCGGCTGGGAAATATAGTCATGCAAGCGCTGCGCGTGGAACGGCTCTTTCGCCCGGTAGACGAAGCTGTGGATGCCATACGTTTGCGTCTCCGGCGTGTGGACGCCAGCCAGCTCCTGGGCCCAGCCCGGCATGTCGGCGGCCTGCTCCAGGTCAAACAGATGCGTGCCGAGGATGGCATCGAGCGGCACGACAGACTGGTTGGTTTCGATGATGCGCGCGCCGGGATTCAAGGCCTTGAGGATGGCCAGCACGCGCCGGCGCTCGGCCGCCTCCACCATGTCAACCTTGTTGAGGACGATGACATTGGCAAATTCGATCTGTTCCGTGAGCAACTCGGCCAACTGGCGGTCGTCGCCCTCGCCCGCGATCTCGCCGCGCTGCTCCAGGCTGTCTTCGCTGTGGAAATCTGCCAGCAGGTTGGCGCAGTCGACGACGGTGACCATGCAATCGATGCGCGCCACGTCGTTCAGGCTGTCGCCGTGCTCGTCCTCGAAGTCGAAGGTAGCGGCCACGGGCATCGGCTCGCCCACGCCCGTCGATTCGATCAGCAAATAATCGAAGCGGTCTTCCGCGGCCAGGCGCCGCACTTCCAGCAGCAAATCGTCGCGCAGGGTGCAGCAGATGCAGCCGTTCGACATTTCCACGAGTTTTTCTTCCGTGCGCGACAGGGCCGCGCCGGCCGCCTCGGCGCTGTCCTTGACGAGCGAGGCGTCGATATTGACTTCACTCATGTCGTTGACGATGACGGCCACGCGCTTGCCTTCGCGGTTGCGCAGTATGTGGTTGAGCAAGGTGGTCTTGCCGGCGCCGAGAAAGCCGGACAGGACGGTGACGGGGAGTTTGCGCTGGGTCATGGGTATCTTTCGGATGGGGGCGATTATGGGGGCCAATATGGTGGTCAATAAAGTGGCAACTAAGAGAGAAATGGATGGTTGCATTTAAAATGCAAGTCTATTGCGTTTGAATTATAATGCAGCTAAGTTGCATTTGTGCGGCAATATTTGCCTGCCGGCCACCCGAAAGAATTCCATGCTCAAGCTTGCCTCACTGACTTATGGCTATGATCCATCCACCCCCGTACTCGATATCGCCGCTTTTCACCTTCCCGTCGGGCAGCACGCCCTGCTGCTGGGGCAGTCCGGCTCCGGCAAATCGACCTTGCTGCATTTGCTGGCGGGCATTTTGGCGCCTCAGGCCGGCCGCCTCGAAGTGGCTGGCACGTCCTTGACCGGCCTCACGCCCCGCCAGCGCGACAGTTGGCGGGGCCGCACCGTTGGCTTGCTGCCCCAGCAACTGGCGCTGGTGCCCAGCTTGAACCTGCTCGATAATGTCTTGCTGCCCGCCTACGCCAGCTGCCAGCGGCCCGATCCGGCCCGCGCAGCCAGCCTGCTGGACCAGTTAGGCCTGGCCGGCAAGCTCGATGCCTACCCGCATGCCTTGAGCGGCGGCCAGCGGCAACGGGCCGCCATTGCGCGGGCCGTCTTCATGCGCCCGCAATTGATCCTGGCCGATGAGCCAACGAATCACCTCGATGATGACGCCTGCGCCACCGTCGTGCACCTGCTGGCCAGGCAGGCCGAGCAGACAGGTGCCTCGCTGGTGATTGCCAGCCACGACGCCAGAGTGCTGGCCGCCATGCCCTACGCTGCAGTGCTGCGCCTGCCGCGTCCCAGGGAGGCGGCATGAACGCGGCCACTCTGGCCTGGCGCGCCCTGCGTTACAAGCCGCTGGCGTCAGGTTTGAATCTGATGCTGGTTGCCACCGGCATCGCCATGATGGCGTTTATTCTCAGCGTCTCGGCCCAGCTGGAAAAGCACGCCGAATGCGATGCCCAGGGCATCGATCTGGTGGTGGGCGCGAAAGGCTCGCCGCTGCAGCTGATCCTGTCGTCCGTGTATCACGCCGATATTCCGACTGGCAACATCCCCGATACGGCGCTGGCGGCACTGGCCGCGCAGCCGCTGGTGAAATCCGCGATTCCGCTCGCGCTGGGCGACAACTTTCACGGTTTCCGCATCGTCGGCACCACCACGGCGCTGCTCGACCATTACGCTGCGCACCTGGCGCGAGGAGCATTGTTCACGCAACCCATGCAGGTCGTGTTCGGTGCCAGCGCCGCCCGCGAAACAGGCGCTACCCTCGGTGCCCGCTTTGCCGGCTCGCATGGTCTGGCGTCGGGCGGCGAACTGCACGAGCATGCGCCCTACACGGTGACGGGCATCTTGCTGCCGACGGGCACGGTGCTGGACCGCCTCATCCTTACGCCAGTCGCCTCCGTGTGGCGGGTGCACGAAACGGACCCCGACGATCATCCTGCCGCGCCCGCCGCAGCACTCCAGCGCGAACTGACGGCCGTACTGGTGCAATACGCATCCCCCTTGGCCGCCACCAGCCTGCCGCGCTGGGTGAATGGCCAGCCGCTCCTGCAGGCGGCCCAGCCCGCTTTCGAGGCAGCACGGCTGTTCAATCTGCTGGGCGTAGGCATCGCCGTGCTGCGGGCGATTGCCGCCGGCGTGCTGCTGGTGGCGGCCATGTCGCTGTTCGTGGCGCTGTACGGCGCGCTGGAAGAGCGCAAGTGGGACCTGGCCATCCTGCGCACCTTGGGCGCCTCGCCCGCCAAGCTGCTGCGTTTGCTGCTGGCGCAGGGATTACTGCTGTCGCTGGCAGGCGCGGCGCTGGGCTGGCTGCTGGGCCATGCGGGTGTAGGCTTGCTGGGCCTGCTGGAATCGACGCAGGACCTGAGCCTGCAAGCCTGGCGCATCGCGCCCGATGAAGCGTGGCTGCCTGTCATCGCCGTGGCGGTGGGCTTGCTGGCTGCTGCCATTCCCGCCTTGCGCGCCTACCGCACCGATATCGCCGCCACCCTGGCGCGCCCCTGAAGGAGAATCCCATCTTGAAAATCATGCTTTTGAGCACTGGACTGCTGCTGGCCGGCATCGCCACAGCGGCTCCCGCCGACGAACCACCATCGTTCTTCGCTCCCTTGACGGAGTTGCCCGGCGTGGTTTCGTGGAAATTGCTGGGCAAGGCCACCACGGTCACAGCGAAAAAGGGCCACATGGTGCCCAGATACACGGCGGAAATCAGCGCGCTCGACAATACGGAGGTGAAAGTGCAAGGCTTCATGATGCCTTTGGAAGCGGGGCAAAAGCACAAGCATTTCCTGCTGACCGTCACCTCGGCCAGTTGTTCCTTTTGCCTGCCTGCCGGCCCGGAAGGCGTGGTGGAAATCAAGAGCCGCACGCCCGTGAAATTCAGCTATGCCCCGTTCATCGTGCAGGGCAAGCTGAAAGTGCTGGCCAGCGACCCCATGGGCCTGTATTACCGCATGACGGACGCAGCTGTGGTGCCACAATGAAAACCTGGCCGGCGCTGCTGCTTTTGCTGGCCAGCCATGCGGCTGCCGCACCGCTGCAGTTTGACCTGCCCCGCCTCGATGCGGACGAGCATATCCGCCTGGACCAATTCCAGGGGCAGGCCGTGGTGCTGAACTTCTGGGCCAGCCACTGCCTGCCTTGCATCCAGGAGCTGCCGATATTGAATGCGCACGCCGCCCGCCAGCCGAAACTCGCCTTCATCGGCATCGCCATCGACACGCAGACGGCCGCGCAAGCGTTCCTGCGCAGCCACCCGGCCCGCTATCTCCAGGCCCTGGCATCGCCGTCCTTACTGCCTATCTTTGGCAATAAAATCAAGGGCTTGCCGTACACAGTGATTCTGACTTCTGAACATCGGATCTGCACGCGCCGACTGGGCTCGGCCGATGCGGCCTGGCTCAGCAAGGCCGTGGCCGCCTGCACACGCCCCTGAATCCATGCGCCTTGCACGGCTGTCATCGCCGCGTCACATGGCGGCGTTACAGTCGCGTCCTTTGAATCTTTCCGAGGGCGGTAATGAAAACAAATTGGGTCATGCTGGCGGCGCTGGCAAGTGTGGGCTTGGTCGGCTGCAACGGCGGTTCGACGACGGCGCAGGTCATTCCAGAAGGCACGACGGTCACCGTGGCGCTGCTGGAAACCACCGATATCCACTCGAACGTCTTGAGTTACAACTATTACGCGCTGGCTGAAGACACTAGCCTGGGCCTGGAGCGCACCTCCACACTGATCCAGGCGGCGCGCGCGGAAAACCCGAACAATGTACTTCTCGACGATGGCGACGTCATCCAGGGCACCCTGCTGGCCGACCTGCAAGCCGTGGCAGCGCCTGTGCCCTGCTCCGGCACCCTGGCCGTGCACAAGGCCATGAACGCCTTGAAATATGATGCGGGCGGCATGGGCAACCACGAATTCAACTATGGCTTGCCTTACCTGAGCCAGATCACCAACACGGATTTCGGCATTCCTGGCGTAGCCAAGCCGACGGGCACCTGCGGCGCGCCCGCCTTCCCTTCCGTGCTGAGCAACGTCGTCGGCGTGGCCAGCGGCAAGCCCATCTTCCAGCCCTACACCCTGCTGCCCCGCGACTTCGCCGCCACGGCGCCCGATGGCAGCAAGCTGAACGTGAAGATCAATGTGGGCGTGCTGAGCTTTGTGCCGCCGCAAATCCTCGAATGGGATCAAAAAGTACTCGCTGGCAAGGTCAGCGTGACGGGCGTGCAGGAAGCGGCCAAGCAATATGTGCCGGAATTGCGCAACAAGGGTGCCGACCTCGTCGTGGCTCTGTCGCATGGCGGCCTGGACACGAGCGCCTACAGCCCGAAGATGGAAAACGGCAGCTATCACCTGACCAGCACCGGCATCGACGCGCTGATGATCGGCCACTCGCACTTGATTTTCCCGAAAGGCAAGGAAGAAGGCGCGGCCGCGCTGGACGCCTCGTTTGCCGCCTTCCCGGCAAGCGCCAAGATCGACGCCGTCAACGGCTTTGTCAACGGCGTACCGACCGTCATGGCGCAAAGCTGGGGCCGCCGCCTGGGCATCATCAAGCTGACGCTGGCGTTCCAAGGTGGAAAATGGGTGGTGCAGCCGGCCAAGACGACGGTGGAATCGCGCGGCTTCAAGTACACGGATGGCAAGACCCTGGTGAAAGCCGACCCGGCCATCGCGCCGCTGGTGGCCACCGAGCACGCTGCCACCATCGCCTACGCCAAGCAGCCGCTGGGCATCAGCACGGATTTCGAAATGTCCGCCTATTTTGCGCTGGTGGGCGATGTCAGCGCCATCCAGTTGGTGAACCAGGCGCAGCTCGACTACGTGAAGAACTTCATCGCCACCAGCACGGATGCGACCTTGTCCAGCTACAAGAATATCCCCGTCATCTCGTGCAGCGCGCCGTTCAAGGCGGGCCGCAACGGGCCGTCGGACTTCACGGACGTGGCTGCAGGCGCGACGCCGGCCGCGCCAATCGGCTTGCAGGTGCGCAATCCGGGCGATTTGTATTTGTATAGCAATAACAACCTGCAAGCCGTGAAGATCAAGGGATCGGACTTGAAGGCGTGGCTGGAAACGTCGGCCAGGCAATTCAACCAGATCGATCCGTCCAGTAATGCCGAGCAAGACCTGGTGCCGTCGTATGGCACGATTTATAACTACGACGTGTTCTACGCGGAAAACAATGCGCTGACGTACCAGATCGATGTGACGAAAAAGCCGGGTAGCCGCATCGTCAACCTCACGTACAAGGGCGCACCTGTCGCCGATGGCGATGATTTCATCGTTGCTACCAACGATTACCGCGCCGGTGGCGGCGGCGCCGTGCCCGGCATCGATGGCAGCAAGACCATCATCAAGTCGCCCGATGCGAACCAGGCCGTGGTCAGCAACTACCTGGCGTCGCTGAGCACCAAGGGCGGCAAGGTGACCCTGGCGGCCAATGGCAGCGCGCGCAGCTGGAGCTTCGTCAAGACGGCCACGGCCGGTCCCGTGATCCTGCGTTCAGCGCCGGGCCACCTGGCGCTGGCGCAAGGCAGCGGTATCGCCAACGTGGCGGCCGAAGGCGGCCTCGACGCCAGCGGTTTCGCCAAGTACCGCATCGACCTGAGCAAATAAGGTCCATGGGCCGGGACTGCGGTGGTGCCGGCCCGTTTTGATGAAAGGTGATCCCGATGAAACACGCACTCTCCCTCCCCGCCGTCGTGCTCGCTGCCGCCCTGGCCGCCTGCCAGGCGTCGCCGCCGCCCACGCCGGCGGAAATCGAAGCCGTCGCCATGCAGGCGCGCCAGGCGGGCGACCACCAGGCCGAGCGCCGCGTGCGCAGCTGGGCCAGCAAGGATATCCCCGTCGCCGAGCGCGAACTGGCGCTGATTTACCAGCCCCGCCCGGAACGGCGCGCCGAGGCGCTGAGTCTGTTCGAACAGGCGGCCCGCGCCGGCGACACGGAAGCGGCCTTCGAGCTGGGGCAGATGTTGCGCACAGCCACGCCGGCCCAAGCCTGGCTGTGGTACCGGCAGGCGGCGCTGCAAGGCCATGCGAAGGCGGCATTGATGCTGGGCCTGCTGGCAGCCAACGGCGAAGGCGTGCCAAAAGATCAAAGCGAAGCGGCGCGCTGGCTGGAAAAGTCGAGTGAGTTGGGTAACCCCCACGCCATGTTTCTGCTGTACAACGCCTATCGCGAAGGCCGCGGCGTGCCGCGCGACCTGGTCAAGGGCCATGCCTTGCTGGAAGAAGCGGCCCACCACGAGTACCCGCCCGCCATCCAGGAACTGGCCTTGACGGTACAGGCGGACGACGCCGTGCGCGCGGGCCACCTGATGAAGGAAGCGACGGAACACCGGCACAATAACTGGAACAAGTTTTAAGCCAGCTCAATCGTGTTGTACTAGACATTGCCGAGAGGCTATGATGGCCTGGCTGCTTCCCCGGAGGCGACGGGGCTGCTGCGGGCCTCGAAAGCGCACACTGAATTTGCTTTTTTGGAAATTTGTTACTCTGGACCAGCCAAGGTGAACGTCGAACGCGTTCAGCCCAGCCAGTGTCGGGATAGGCCCTGGCTCGTCTGTTGACCTCCCTATAAAGAAAGATTCCCATGAAAAAGCTGACCACCGCCTTTGGTGCGCCTGTCGTCGACAACCAGAATATCCAGACGGCCGGCCCCCGTGGCCCTGCCCTGCTGCAAGATGTGTGGTTCCTGGAAAAGCTGGCCCACTTCGACCGCGAAGTCATCCCCGAGCGCCGCATGCATGCCAAGGGTTCCGGCGCGCACGGCACATTTACCGTCACACACGACATCACGCGCTACACGCGAGCGAAAATCTTTGGCGAAGTGGGCAAGCAAACGCCGATGTTCGCGCGCTTTTCCACGGTGGCTGGCGAACGGGGCGCGGCGGACGCGGAACGCGATATCCGCGGCTTTGCCCTGAAGTTCTATACGGAAGAAGGCAACTGGGATTTGGTCGGCAACAATACGCCCGTGTTCTTCATGCGCGACCCGCTGAAATTTCCCGATTTAAATCACGCCATCAAGCGCGACCCGCGCACGGGCTTGCGCAGCGCCAACAGCAACTGGGATTTCTGGACCTCGCTACCCGAAGCGCTGCACCAGGTGACGGTGGTCATGAGCGACCGGGGCTTGCCGCGCAGTTTCCGCCACATGCACGGTTTCGGCAGCCATACCTTCAGCTTCCTGAATGCGCAAAATGAGCGTTTCTGGGTCAAGTTCACGTTTAAAACCCAGCAAGGGATACAAAACCTGACGGATGCCGAAGCGGAGGCGCTGGTGGGCAAGGATCGTGAAAGTTCGCACCGCGACCTGTACGAAAGCATCGAAAACAAGGATTTTCCCCGCTGGACCCTGTACGTGCAGATCATGCCGGAAAAAGAGGCAGGCACGTATCACCTCAACCCCTTCGACCTGTCGAAGGTATGGCCGCACGGCGACTACCCGCTGATCGAGGTGGGCGTGCTGGAACTGAACCGCAATGCCGACAACCACTTCGCAGAAGTGGAGCAAGCGGCCTTCAATCCCGCCAATGTGGTGCCCGGCATCAGTTTTTCGCCGGACAAGATGCTGCAAGGCCGGCTATTTTCGTATGGCGACGCGCAGCGCTACCGCCTCGGCGTCAACCACAGCCATATCCCCGTCAACGCGCCGAAATGCCCGTTCCACAGCTACCACCGCGACGGCCAGATGCGCGTCGACGGCAACCAGGGCGGGACGCTGGGCTATGAACCGAACAGCGAGCAGGAATGGGCCGAGCAGCCCGATTTCCGCGAACCGCCGCTGAGCCTCGAAGGCGCGGCCGACCACTGGAACCACCGCGTCGACGAAGATTACTATTCGCAGCCCCGAGCCCTGTTCCGCCTGATGACACCGGCACAGCAGCAAGCGTTGTTCGACAACACGGCGCGCGCCATCTCGGGCGCCTCGGAGCAAGTCAAGCAACGCCACATCGGCAACTGCACGCTGTGCGACCCCGCTTATGGCGCGGGCGTGGCCGAAGCGATCGGCCGCCTGAGCAAATAAGGCAGGCTGACAGAGACGCCGGAAGGCCTGGCGACAGTCCTTCCGCCGCAGCGATGCGCGCCATGATGGTCGAGTCGCCCAGCCGGTTTGCTACCAGCGCTGGATATCGATCTGGCCCGTGATGCTCGTCTCCACCGGATAGCCCTCGACCTGCAAGGGTACGCGCTGCTTGACGGACGAATCGCGCAGGTACACGACGAGCGCTTCCTGGCCCACTGCCGTCTGCCCGACACTGACGCCTTCCACGCCATCGATGGCCATCAACGCCCGCTCGTTGCGCCGCCTGGCCGCTTCCAGGCGGCCAGGCGGCGCGGCAGGGGCGTATTGACCCATGCCCTGTCCAGCGGTCTGATCCGGCAAATACGGCATGACGGCGTCTTCGAAGACGGCATATGGCGATTGTGCGAATTTACTATTTGACATGACACACCCTCCTGATGCATTCCATCATACACCCGGCCATCCGGCGTTGTAGCCCCCTTCGCCGGCCAACACCACGCGTGACTGCTGCCCAAGATCATGATCGTGCAAAAAACAGCCTTAGGCAAGGCGGCGCAACGCCGCCTCAGCAGGCCCTGGCAGCGTGCTCAGGTGTACAAATTGATGTCGAGCGCCACCACCACCCGCCGCATCTGATTGGCAAAGGTGATGTTGCCGCCGCCGGCAAACAGCAGGCCGACAGGATTGCGCTGCTGGTTCCAGGTCCAGATGGACGAGCCGGAATCACCGCCGGCGCTGAATGCCCCGCTCACGCCCGTGATGGCGATCTGGTCCTGAAATAGCGCGACCCTGCCGCCGCCGTAATTGACGTTGATGGTGGCGCCCAGGCCCGTAATGCGCCCCTGCGTCAATTGCGTCGTGCGGCCGGATTTTCCGACCATCATGCCCAGTGCGGGCGCCACCAGCGCATTGCTGATGCGGAAGTACGCCGGCACGCCGCCGCTCAGGTAGACCAGTTCAGGACGCACGCGGTCTGGCCAGGCCCAGCCGGTCGCGCAATCGACAAAATTGACGCCGCCGCTGAAATTGAGGGGCACGAAACGCTCGAGCACGGCCACCTGGTCTTGCGGGCAGCGGCCGCCGTCCATGGGGCCCGGCTGCACAATGCAGTCATTGAACACGCCGCCATTGGAATTGGCCAGCACATGATTATTGCTAAGTATCATCAAGCGGCTGTTGCGCGGCGCGCTGCGTCCCACGGCCAGACTGCCGATGGTGCCGGCCGTGATGCGGAAATGCCCGACCGACACGCCGCCTGGTGCCGGACGCAAGCGGAATCGGTGCGGTTGCGCATCGATCACGCCCGTGACGACGATATTGACGGGCACCCTGTCGCTGGCCACGGCGCGCACGCCCATCCCCCCCACGATGGCGGCCTTGGCGCGGTCGACGGAGGTGGGCTCGGCCACGTACAAGGTCAGGGCCGGCAAGCCAGGCTCACCGGACGAGCTGTCGCTGGCGCCCTCGCCCAGGCCGATGGACACGCCCTGGATATTGCCGCCGTCGCTGAAGGCATCGGCAGCGCGCACGCCGCCCGCCTGGGAAATGGATTGGCGCATGCCGTCTTCGATGCTGCGCTTAATTTCCAGCAATTCCATGCTGACGCCGCTCAGGGCGTCTGGCACGTCCGAGACAGATGCGCTCTCGATCGTATTGTCTTCTTCGCCAGGGAGCGAAAACTGGCCGACGGCCTCTTCATCGTCCGCGTTTTGTCCCCTGCCGCTGCTGGCAGGCGGGGCAGTGAAACCATTCTCGTTGCCTATCATCGTGTTCTCCTCGTAGTTCGCTGCAAAGCACCAGTGTGGACGGGTCGCGCGGGGCGGTATTGATCTGGATTGAACCGAGCAGGCGCCTGACTGCCCTGCCCATCCGGGCCCGGCGAGGCTATCAATAGTTCCCTCTTCAAGCTTGAGCAAGATCAGGCGTGCGGGCAGAGGCGGCGCCGTATACTCGGCCGACAGGCTGGAACTGGACCGCTCCACGGCAGCAACGCCAGCAACGGTACGGATGGGAAAACAACGCCGACCGCGGCGCCCACGCAACGCTAGACAAACCGGAGGGACCCGATCCGACGACTATCGCTTGCCTGCCGCGCGCAGCCCACCAGGCAAGCGAGTGCCGGCTGCCGGGAAGCGGCGCCTTCATCAGGCGCGGCTTGCTTGCTGCACATACCAGGCGATGGTCTGCCGCAAGCCCTGCGTCAGGTCGTGCGTGGGCACATAGCCAAGCAAGCGGGCCGCCTTGGCGATGTCCGCCTGCGAATGGCGCACGTCGCCGGCGCGAAATGCGCCATATTGCGGCGCCAGCGGCACGTGCTGCGGGCGGACGGCCAGCAACATCTGCTGCATGCTGGCCTGCAGCTGCGTCAGGCTGGTGCTGGCGTTGACGGCCACGTTGTAGACCTGGTTCACGGCGGCCGGATCGGCATGCGTGGCGGCCAGGATATTGGCTTGCACGGCATTGTGCACAAAGCAGAAGTCGCGGCTGGTGGCGCCGTCGCCATGGATATGCACGGCATTGCCGTCCAGCATGGCGGCAATCCAGCGGGGAATGACGGCCGCGTAGGCGCCCAGCGGGTCTTGCCTGGGGCCGAAGACATTGAAATAGCGCAGCCCCACCGACTGCATGGCGTAGCAGCGCGCGTACAGTTGCGCATACAGTTCATCGACATATTTACTCAAGGCATACGGCGACAGGGGCGCGCCGATGTGCTGCTCCACCTTCGGCAAGGCCGGGTGGTCGCCATAGGTGGCGCTGGACGCGGCGTACACGAAGCGCGATACGCCCGCGTCGCGCGCGGCGGCCAGCATGTTCAGGAAGCCGCTGACATTGACGGCATGGCATAGCAGCGGGTCTTCCAGCGAACGCGAGACGGAACCGAGCGCCGCCTGGTGCAGCACATAGTCGACAGGACCGCCAGCGTCGGTACGGTCGCGGCCGGCAGTAGCCGCTTCAGCGTCGCCAATGCCGGCGGACTGCGCCGGTGCACCACACGCGCGCACGCACGCCTGCGGGTCGCGGATATCGGCCTCGATGAAGGTGAAGCGCCGCCACGCCGCTTCGCCCACGCTGGCGCGCACCAGTTCCAGATTGTGGCGGTGGCCCGTCAGAAAATTATCCAGGCCGCGCACTTCCTGCCCCAGCTGCAGCAAGGTTTCCAGCAGGTGCGAGCCGATGAAGCCGGCCACGCCCGTCACCAGCCAGCGCCGCGGCGTTTGCAGCAGCTGCGCGCAGGCCAGCGCATACGCGCCTGCCGCCGGGCCGCCAGCATGAACACCTTGCGCCGTGTTTGCGCCTTGATCGAAGGCGTCGGCCGCCATCACAGCCGCCACACGTGCAAGCCGGCATCTTGCAGCGGACGGGGGTCGAAATGCGATTTGATGTCGATGAAACAGCCGTTTTCCAGCACCTTGGCCTGGAAATCGGCCAGCGGTCGGGCCAGCAAGGCCTGGTGCGAGACGGCGCTGATAATGGCCTCGGCCCGCGGCAGCTGTTCCCAGCTTTCCAGCGCCAAGCCGTATTCTTCCAGCGCTTCGTGGCCATCGGCGACGGGGTCGTGCACGTGCACCTGCACGCCATACGATTGCAGTTCGTGGATCATGTCGACCACTTTCGAGTTGCGCAAGTCCGGACAATTTTCCTTGAAAGTCAGGCCAAGCACATTCACGTGCGCACCCTTCAGTTTAAAACCGGCGCGCACCATTTCCTTGATGGTTTTTTCCGCCACGAACTTGGCCATGCCGTCATTGATGCGGCGCCCGGCCAGGATCACATGCGGATGGTAGCCCAGCATTTCCGCCTTGTGCGTCAAATAGTAGGGGTCGACGCCGATGCAATGGCCTCCCACCAACCCTGGACAAAACGGCAGGAAATTCCATTTCGTGCCCGCCGCCTGCAGCACTTCCAGGGTATCGATGCCGATGCGGTCGAAGATAATGGCCAGCTCGTTCATCAGCGCGATGTTCAGGTCGCGCTGCGTGTTTTCGATTACCTTGGCCGCTTCGGCCACGCGGATGCTCGAGGCCCGGTGCACGCCCGCCTCGACCACGCCTTCGTACAGGGTTGCCACCTTGTCCAGGGTGGCGGCGTCGTCACCCGAGACCACCTTGCAGATGCTGTGCACGGTGTGCGCCTTGTCGCCGGGGTTGATGCGCTCCGGCGAAAAGCCCACATGAAAGTCTTCCTTCCAGCGCAGACCCGAATGGCGCTCCAGGATGGGGATGCAGATTTCCTCGGTGGCGCCCGGATACACAGTCGACTCGTAGATGACGATGGCGCCGCGCCGCATGTGGCGTCCGACGGCCGCGCTGGCGCCGGTCAGGGCGGAGAAATCGGGATTGTGCGCGCTGTCGACGGGCGTGGGCACGGCCACGACGATGAAATCGGCCAGTTGCAGCTCGGCCGGATCGCAGCCCACGCTCAGCCACTGCGCTGCGCGCAACTGTTCAGTACTGACTTCTCCCGTGGGATCGATATGCTTGCGGTAACTTTCCACCTTGCGTGCCGACAAGTCAAAGCCGATCGTGCGCTGGCGCATGCCAAACGCGACGGCCAACTGCAAGCCGACATAACCGAGCCCCACCACCGCCACCACGTCCGCCTTGCTATCCACGCTGCTATCCATATGCATGTGCTCCCAATGGTTGCGGCCTGAGCATCGCCGTGCGGGAAATTTTACGGTCGCCGGCCCGGCCATTCTTGAGCGGGAACAAGGAACCAGGAGCAGCGGCACGTCCGTGCGCGGAGAATCGGCGGCTTGTTGAGCGCAATCAAGGAGAGCGGCGCCCATCTTCTTAAGCTAGGCCATGACCATCCCTCATGCACGCCGCTACCGGAGACTTCCATGGCCCGTTCCCTGCCCCGCCCTTTTCCTGGTCTGCCGGCCGCCGCGCTGTGCTGCACCCTGCTGCTGCCCTTGCTGACGGGGTGCCACGGCACGCAGAGCAGCGAGTCCCTGCTGGCCGACGCCCAGCAGTACCGCCAGAAGGGCGAGGCGCGCGCCGCCATCATCCAGTTGAAGAACCTGCTGCAAAAGGAGCCGGACAACGGGGCGGCCCGCTTGCTGCTGGGCAGCATCTATCTCGACACGGGCGAAGCGCTGTCTGCCGAGAAAGAATTGCGCAGGGCAAAGTCGCTGGGCATGGCGGCGCAGCAAGTGATGCCATTGCTGGGCAAAGCCTGGCTGGTGCTGGGCCAGTTCGACAAGGTACTGGCCGAGATCGCCGACGATGCGGCGCAGCCCGCCAGCGTACTGGCCCTGCGCGGCGATGCCCTGCTGGCCCTGGGCCGCCAGGACGAAGCGCGCGCCGTGTTTGCGCACCTGCTCGAAACCCATCCGGGCCAGGTCGAGGCCCTGCTGGGCCTGGCGCGTCTGGCGGCACTGGAGCAGCAGGTGACGGCAGCCGAGCTGCTGCTGGCGCAAGCCATGAAAACCGCGCCCGCCAACCTCGATGCCTTGCGCCTGCAGGGCGACCTGCAGCGCCTGCAAGGCAAGAACGGGGCGGCGCGGCTCGCCTACATGCAGATCCTCAAGCTCAAACCGGACAATACCCAGGCCCATATCGACCTGGCCAACCTCGATATCGTGGAAAACCGCTACCTGGAAGCGGCGGCGCAGCTGGCCACGGCGCGCAAGACAGCGCCCAACAGCCTGGGCCTGCTGCAGACCCAGGCGCTGCTCGATTTCCGCCAGGGCAAGAACAAGGCGGCACTGCAATCGTTGCAACTGCTGCTCAAGGCGGCGCCCGAGCACATGCCGTCCATCCTGCTGGCCGGCGCCGTGCAGCTGAAGCTGGGGTCGCCGCAACTGGCGGAAAACTATCTGCAGCGCTTCCTGGCCGTCTATCCCAAGCATGTATATGCGCTCAAGATGATGGCGTCAATAGAACTGATGCGCGGCAAGACGAACGCCGCCCTCGAACTGCTGCTGCCCTTGCTGTCCGCCTTTCCCGACGACGTGGAACTGCTGTCGCTGGCCGGCGAGGCACATTTGCGCGCGCGCCGCTACGACAAGGCCACGGCGTATTTCGAAAAAGCCAATACCCTGGCGCCGGACACGGCCAGGCTGCATGCGGCGCTGGGCATCAGCCGCCTGGGCATGGGCGAGAACAGCCGTGCCATTGACGAACTGGAACGCGCCAGCATGCTCGACAAGAGCACGCCGCAAGTGGGCACCATGCTGGTGATGACCTTGCTGCGCAGCAAACAGAACGACAAGGCCCTGGCCACCGTCAAGATGCTGGAACAGCAGCAGAAAGGCACAAATCCCCTGCTGCTGAACCTGAAAGGCGGCGTTTACATGGCCTTGCGCGACGTGCCCGCCGCGCGCGCCAGTTTCGAGCAAGCGCTGGGGATGGACCCTGTCTATTTACCCGCCCTGAACAATCTGGCGCAAATCGACCTGGCCGGGAAAAAGCCGGAACAAGCGAAACAGCGCTTCGAACGGGCGCTGGCGAAAGCGCCGAAAAATGCCGACCTGTGCGCGGCGCTGGCCAAGCTGGCTACTTCGCAAGGCAAGACGGACGAAGCGCGGCGCTGGCTGGAGCGGGCCCACCGCGACAATCCCGACGCCGTCGCGCCGGCCCTGCTGCTGAGTAACTTTTACCTGCAGACGGGCGCGCCCGACAAGGCGCTGGAACTGGCGCGCACCCTGCAAGCTGGCCACCCGGACGACGCCGATGCGCTGGCCATGCGGGCGCAGGTCGAATACGGCGCCGGCCGGACGCAGGCGGCGCTCGACAGCTACAACAAGCTGGCCAGCCTGCAGACGACGTCGGCGCCGCTGCAGATGCGCATCGCCAGCCTGTACCTGGCACTGGGCGACGGCCACACTGCACTGCAAGCCGTCAAGCGGGCGCAGGCGCTCGATCCCACCCTGCTCGAAGCGCGCGTGCTCGAAGTAAGCCTGCTGCTGTCGCTGAACCGCCAGCGCGACGCGCTGGCCGTGGCACGCCAGGTACAGCAGCAGCAACCGAAGCTGGCAGCCGGCTACAAGCTCGAAGGCGACGTGCTGATGGCGCAGAAACTGCCGCAGGAAGCCGTCAAGCTGTACCAACACGCGCTTCAGATCAGCAAGATCGGCCCCATGCAAGTGCAGCTGTACCGCGCTTTGCTGGCCGCGGGCCAGGTGCGCGAGGCGGATGCGCGCATGGCGGCCTGGCTGAAGGACCTGCCCGATGACCTGGGCGTGCGCACCTACCTGGCCGGCGCCAAGCTGGAGGCAAAGCAATATCGCGCGGCCATCGAACAGCTGCAGTACATCGTTGCCAAGGACACGGCCAATCTGGCGGCGCTGAACGACCTGGCGTGGGCGTATCAGCAGGAAAAAGATCCGCGCGCGCAGGCGACGGCCGAGCAGGCGCTCAAGCTGGTGCCAGACAACCCCATCGTGCTCGATACCCTGGGCTGGATCGTGCTGGAACAGGGCGACGTCAAGCGCGCGACCACCCTGCTGCGCAAGGCGGCTGGCCTGGCGCCGAAGTCGCCCGACATCCAGTACCACCTGGGCGCGGCGCTGGCGAAATCGGGCGACAAGCCGGGGGCACGCAAGCAACTGGAACAGCTGCTTGCCGCCAACAAGGATTTCCCGCAACGGGCCGAAGCGCAGGCCTTGCTGACCCAGCTCTAGGTCATGCTGGCACACGCGGCCCTGCCCGGCCTGGCGGTACGGCTGCTGGCCTTGCTGGCGGGCGCGGGCTGCATGCTGGCCTTGCGCCATTATCCGCTGGGCCACGACTGGCCCGGCCTGCTGTTTGCTACCCTGCTGCCCGCCTATTTCCTGCTGCTGTGCTGGCGTCCCGCCTGCTGGCTGTTCTGTCTGCCCGCCTTGCTGCCCGTGCTGGACCTGGCGCCGTGGACTGGCTGGTTCTTCCTCGAAGAAATCGACGTGCTGCTGTTGCTGACGGTCGCTTGCGGCTATTGGCGACTGGGCGGGCCGGACCGGCCTGCAGCGGCCCGGCTTTCGCCCGCCGCACGCGCCTGCCTGCTGCTGTGCAGCCTGGCCTGGCTGGCGGCGCTGCTGCGCGGCGTCCTGCCGCTGCCGCCCCTGGCCGCGTATGCCTGGGACAACTATCTGAGCCCCTACAACAGCTTGCGGCTGGGCAAGGCCTGGGCCTGGAGCATGCTGCTGCTGCCGATGCTGCTGCGCGACGGGGACGCGTCCGCCCTGCGCCGCTACGCGCTGCCGGGCATGCTGGCCGGGCTGGCTATGGTGTCGCTGTTCGCGCTGTGGGAGCGGGCCGTGTTTCCCGGTTTGATGAACCTGTCCAGCGACTACCGCATCACGGCGCCGTTTTCCGCCATGCACACGGGCGGCGCCGCGCTGGATGGGTATCTGGCCCTGAGCCTGCCATTTGCAGGACTCTGGCTGGCGCGCGCACGCAGCCGCTGGCAGGCGGCGCTGGCCTTGCTGCTGCTGGCACTGGCCCTGCACGCGGCTTGCGCCACTTTTTCACGGGGCCTGTACGCGGCCGTGGCGGCGGCCATGCTGCTGGCCGTGCTGCTGGCCTTGCCGCAGACCCTGCGCATAGGCCACGGCGTAGCGCGGCCCCGTGCGGGCCGGCGACCCATGGACAAACTCTTGCTGAGGCTGCTGCTGGCCGGGCTGGGCACCGTCCTGCTGGTGACCATGTTCAGCGTGGCCGGCTACCGGGGCTTGCTCGCCGCCGTGGTCCTGCTGGCGGCCAGCTTCGTGCTGGCGGCGCGGCCCTTGCCGTGGCGCCTGGTGGCGGCCAGCCTGCTGTGCGCGCTGTGCCTGCAGGGGCTGCTGGCCAGCTGGTGGCCGGAAGGGACCGGCCAGCAGGCTGCCGGCTGGCTGAAAGGCCCGTATTTCCTGTTTCTGCTGTCCGCCATGCTGCTGGCGGGCGCGCTGTGGCCGGGCGGTGCTGCCAGCAAAAGCCCAGCCAGGCTGAGCCTGGCGATGATGGCGTGGACCATGCTGGCGTGCAATCTTGTCTGGATAGGCTGGCACTGGGCCGGTGCTCCCGCCCTGACGCCAGCCGGACTGGTCGTGCTGCTGGCCATACTGATGCTGTGCACTGGACGCTTGCGCCCACCGCTGTGGCGGCTGGACCGCGCCAGCCTGAGCATGGCGGGCGCGGCCGGCATCCTGTTGCTGCTGGCCATACCCGTCTCGGCCAGTTATTACGCCACCGAACGTTTCGCCACCACCGCCTTTGACATGCAAGGCCGCTTGCGCCATTGGCGGCAAGTGCTGGACATGCAGCCATCCGCCTGGGGCGATCAGCTGTTCGGCATGGGCATGGGCAGCTTTCCCGCCAAGTATTACTGGCACAATCCCGGGCGCGAGGTGCCAGCCAGCATCGCGTATGTGGAGCAAGACGGCGAGCCTGGTAATTATTATGTGCGCCTGGCCAGTCCCGGCTACAGCGCCGGCTACGGCGAACTGCTGCGGCTGCTGCAACGCCTGCCCCTGCAGCCGGCCACGCGCTACACGCTGGCGCTCGACGCGCGCAGAAGCGGCGCCATGCCCGTGCTGCTGGTACGCCTGTGCCAGAGACAATTGCTGTACGCACAAAACTGCGTGCATGTCCCCCTGCGCCTGCGCCTCCCGCAACCAGGCGCGCCAGCCGACGCGTGGCAGCACTATGAAGTAGCGTTCGACAGCGCATGGCTGGGCGCTGGCGCCTGGCTGCTGCGCCCGCCCGTGCAGCTGGAACTGGCGGCCAGCGGCACGGCCACCGCATCCGTGATCGAGCTCGACAATCTGAGCCTGCGCGCCCCCGGCGGCGAGGAATTGATACTCAACGGTCGCTTTACGCAGGCAAACAATTACTGGTTTTTCAGTAGCGACCACCATCACTTGCCGTGGCATATCAAGAGCCTGGCGCTGCAGCTGCTGGTGGAAACGGGCTGGTGCGGCGCACTGTCCATGCTGGGCCTGCTGGCCCTGGCCGGCCTGCGCCGGCTGCGCCAGGCCGCAGCAGGCGACCAGGGCGCGCTGGCCTGCGCCGCCGCCCTGCTGGGTTTTCTCGTCGTCGGCCTGTTCGACAGCCTGCTCGACGTGCCGCGCATCGCCCTGTTGTGCTACCTGATGCTGCTGTGCGCTCTGCTGCAGCCCCCGCCGCCGCCTCCTGCTGAAAGTACGCCGCCATGAAAGCCCTGTCGTTGACATTCTCCTCCGCCCTGATGTGCTGCCTGGTCCTTGCCCTGGCCGGAGCGCCCTGTCGTGCCGATCAAGCCCTGGCGCAAGTCATTGCGCGCGTGAAACCGTCCATCGTTGGCGTGGGCAGCTTGCACAAGACGCGCACGCCGCCCATGCATTTCATCGGCACGGGATTCGTCGCGGGCGATGGCTTGAGTGTGCTCACTTGCGCCCATGTGATCCAGAAACTGCTCGACGCCAATCCCGACGAAGTGATCGGCATTCTCACGGGCCAGGGCGAGGCGACGCAATTTCGCCAGGCCAAAGTGCAGGTGCTGGACACGGAACACGACCTGGCCCTGCTGCGCCTGGCGGGCGCGCCACTGCCTGCCCTGGCGCTGGGCGACGCGGCCACGGTGCGCGAAGGCCAGGCCATGGCGTTTACGGGATTTCCTCTGGGTACCTTGCTGGGCTTACATCACGTCACGCATCGCGCCACCGTGTCGTCGCTGACGCCGGTGGTCACGCCCAGCGACAATGCGCAGCGCCTCGACCCACGGCGCCTGGCGCAACTGAAAAAAACGCCGTACATCGTGTTCCAGCTGGACGCGACGGCATATCCGGGCAGCAGCGGCAGCCCCCTGTTCGATCCCGAGACCGGTCTCGTCTACGGCATCGTCAACATGGTGTATGTCAAAGGCTTGAAAGAAGCCTCCATCAGCGCGCCCAGCGGCATCACGTATGCGGTTCCGGGCAGCCATATGCAGGCGATCATGCTGAAAAATAAATGAGTCAGTTGCGCCCCTGCCGCAGCCGGTCGGTGATGCCAGGTTCATCCCATGTCGGGAAGAAATAGGGGTAAAACGATCGTTCACCTCCATGCTGTTCCATCATGCCGCCGTACTTGTGGATCTGGGCTCCCATGTGATCGAGGTCCAGGCGCAGCAGCACAGCCGGCGCCCCCACGCGCGTACACTCTCGCTCGCCGCCAAAATCCTTGAAACCGAGCATGCGCTTGTAAAACACCACATGCCGTGGATTGACTTCAATCACGTAATCCGTAAAGCCGTGAATATTGTGGGCATAGATATAAGAAATATGTATCAGCGCCGCAAACACGCGCTTGCTCACGCCCTTGTCGATGGCCAGGCGCGATGGTTCGCACAGGCGCCGGCCCTGCTCGCACAGCACGTCGAGCTTGTCGCGGAAGTTTTCATCGGCGGGCAAGCCCGTCTCGTCATTGTCCAGGCACAAGGTCATGGTACCGACGGTGGAGCCTGCCGTTTCTGCAAACAGGGTGATTTTATTCAGCGCATGCGCGATGCCGGGATCGACGGCATAGCCGCGCCAGCCGTACATCTTGCGGATCAGCAAACTGGCCGCTTCGCGCCGGCCACGCGAATTGGCCATGCGGATATGAAAGCGTTGCAGGTCGAGCTCGTGCTCCATGGCCGGGTCGATCTGCCCTTCGCCCACCACCAGGTCACTGAAGGTGCCTGGCGTGTCGAAGGAAATAATGGGTTCATCTTGAAAGCTCATCTTGTCCTCACGTTCATCGGCCGCCGTCGAGACAGACTGAAGCCAATGCCTTGTGACAAGAAAAAACCGAAAAAAGTTCCCGCCATCAGCTAAAAAAACAGAAGAAATTTCCATCTAGATGGAAAAAACACACGCTGAAATTTGCCGAAAAGTATAAAAAGACAAATATAAGTACTGTTTTGATATTGCACAGATCGTTACTAAAAGAAGCTCTCCGGTATCAACAGCACGTCGCCCGGCCGCATCATGACGTTGGCGGAAATATCGCCATTCTTGAGCAGGTCATCGAGGCGCACGCCCAGCTGCTGCTGGCTGCCTTCGCGCATGCGGATGATGCTGGCCTTGTTGCCGGCGGCAAAGTCAGTGATGCCGCCTACGGCGATGAGCACGTCCATCAGCGACATGCCCAGCCGGTACGGCAGCGCCTGCGGCTTGGCCGCCTCGCCGATGACCCGGATCTGCTCGCCGTACGGGCCCGAGAAATTGGTGACGATGACCGTCACCACCGGTTGCTGGATGAACTTGCCCAAGGCGTGCTCGATGTCGCGCGCCAGCTGGGTCGAGGTCTTGCCGCTGGCGGCCAGATCCTCCACCAGCGGCGTGGTGATCTTGCCGTCCGGCCGCACGGCCACCGTCAGCGACACTTCCGGATTGCGCCACACAATGATGTTGACGGAGTCGCCCGGGCCAATCAGATAGTCGTGCATGGGCGCGCTGTCGTCGGCGGGCGCCAGCGGATAGCGTGTGCGGCAGCCCCCCAGCAAGCTGGCGCTACCTGCCAGTACCAGCGTGTGGCATAGAAATGCACGGCGAAACGGGTTCATGCGGGGCCTCTTCGAGTCGATGGCGCGTCCATGGCCGGCCCCGCAGAACCAGCCTGGGCCGCGAACTTCCCATGATTATGAAAACCCGGCAAGTGAACCTTGAGGCGTATCAAGAAGCAATCATCTTGGGAAATCTTGCCCGACAGGCGCCCTATACTTTGCTTACTCAACAGGCAAGCATTCCTTGCAAGACGCCGTTGTCCGCGCCGCCCAGCCATCGACCGTGCAGCACCGTCACCAGAAGGAAGCGACATGGAGCAATTGATACAGCAACTGCTTTCCAGCCTGAAAGGCATCTGGAAGTACCGCTGGCATGCGGTGCTGGTGGCGTGGCTGGTGGCGATCGTCGGCTTCATCAGGGTGATTACGCTACCCGACAACTTCCAGACGTCGGCGCGCGTGTTTGTCGATACGCAAACCATCCTCAAACCGCTGTTGGCCGGCATGACCAGCGTGCCGAACACGGAACAGCAGGTGGCCATCATGAGCCGCACCCTGCTCAGCCGCCCGAACGTGGAGCGCGTCATGCGCATGGTCGACCTCGACCTCGATTCGAAGACCGTGCGCGAACACGAAGCCCGGCTCGATGAGCTGATGAGCCGCATCAAGATCACCGGCACCAACGCCTACGACATCTACACCATCAGCTACAGCGGGCGCGACCCGAAGCTGGTGCGCGATGTGGTGCAAAGCCTGCTGACCATCTTTGTCGAAGGCAGTTTCCAGGGAAAAAAAGGCGATTCGCAGAAAGCCGTGCAATTCATCGACGAGCAGATCAAGAACTACGAGGATAAGCTGAGCGCGGCGGAAAACCTGGTGAAGGAATTCAAGATCCGCAACAACCTGCTGCTGCCGCGCCAGGGCATCGACTATGGCAGCCAGCTGCTGATGTCGTCCGATAGCCTGAACAATGCCAAACTGGAACTGGTCGAGGCGGAACAATCGCGCAAGGCCATCCTGAGCCAGATCGAGGGCGACGAGCCGGTGCTCGACCTGGAGCCGAACGCGTCGGCCATCACGAATCCGGAACTCGACGAGCGCATCGCCTCACTCAACAAGAATCTCGACAGCCTGCGCATGCAATTTACGGAATTGCATCCCGACATTATCGCCTCGAAGCGCCTCATTGCCCAACTGGAAGAGCGCAAGATCGAGGAAAGCAAGCTGAAAACGGCATCCGGCGACCCGGGCAAGAACTACAGCCCCATGCTGCAGCAACTGAAAGTGGCGCTGACGGACGCGGACGCCAAGGTGGCCGCCATCCGCGCCCGCGTGCAGGAATACAACGCGCGCAATGAGCGCCTGCTGGCGCAAAGCAATGCCGTGCCCGAGGTGGAATCGCAGCTGGCGCAACTGAACCGCGACTACATCATCAACAAGGAAAACTATGAAAAGCTGATCGGCCGGCGCGAAGCGGCCAAGCTGTCGGGCGAACTCAGTTCCACCACCGAGATGATGGCCTTCAAGATCATCGACCCGCCCACGGTGCAATATGCGCCCGTCGGCCCGAACCGTCCGCTGCTGTTCAGTGCGGCGCTGGGCGCGGCCCTGGTGGCCGGTATCGCCACGGCCCTCTTGATCAGCCAGGTGCGCCCCACCTTCCTCAGCCCCGCCGAACTGCGCGATGCCACGGGCTTGAACGTCCTGGGTACGGTATCGATGAACTGGACGCCGCTGCAGCAGGTGCGCCGCCGCCGCGCCCGCTATGGCTTTGCCGGCTGCCTGGGCAGCCTGTTTCTGCTGTACGGCGGGGTCATGACGGCTGCGCTGCTCAAATTCTAGACCACGCCACGGGAGCAACGATGACCAGCAAGGAGCGCAGCACCAAGGACAGCGGCAGGCAGGATCCCCTCATCCTGGGCGTAGCCGAAGCCCCCGTGCCGTACGCAACGGACAGCGCCGATGGCGCAGACGGCGCGGACACCCTGGCGGCGGCCGGCAACCCCCAGTACCGCACTCTGAACCTGGCCCGGCTGGCGGAGCAAGGCATGCTCACGCAGGAAGGCGGGCGCAGTTCGGTGGCCGAAGATTTCCGCATCATCAAGCGCCCGCTGCTGCGCCAGGCGCGCGCCACCGGCGCCGAGGCCATCCGCCATGGCAACCTGATCGTCGTCACCAGCGCCATGCCTGGCGAAGGCAAGACGTATTGCGCCGTCAACCTGGCCATGAGCATCGCCATGGAAATGGATATCACGGTGCTGCTGGTCGATGCCGACGTGGCGCGCCCGTCCGTGCTGAAAGTGCTGGGCCTGTCGCCCGAGCCGGGGCTGATGGACGTGCTGCTCGATCCGCAGCTGTCCATGGCGGACGTGATCCTGAAAACCAACGTGGCCAATCTGCGCATCCTGCCCGCCGGGCGCAGCAACAAGCATGCGACGGAATTGCTGGCCAGCCGGGCCATGAGCCGGCTGCTGGCCGAGATCGCCAGCCGCTACGCCGACCGCGTCGTCGTCTTCGATTCGCCGCCTCTCTTGATCACCAGCGAAGCGCACGCGCTGGTGGGACAGATGGGCCAGGTGGTGATGGTGGTCGAGGCGGAAACGACGACCCAGCACGCCGTCAAGGAAGCGCTGCGCCAGATCGACTCGTGCGAACACATACATTTGATCTACAACAAGACCAAATCGTTCCCCGGCAACGACTACTACGGCTATGGCTATTACGACTAGCCGCCGCACGCCGCCGGCGCTGCCGCTGCTACCGTTGCTGCCCTTGCTGCTGCCCATGCCGGCCTTTGCCGTCGACTGGCTGGTGAAACCCTCGCTGCGCCAGCGTGTAAGCTATACGGACAATGCGCTGCGCGCGCCACCCGGCAAGGCGCAATCGGACTTCATCACGGAAATCGCGCCCGCCATCGCTCTCATCGGCACGGGCCCGCGCCTGCGCGTGGACCTCGATTACAGCTGGCACAAATTCCTCTCGGGGCAGCGCGGCAATAGCGATAACCACGACTTGCGCGCTGCGGCCGACGCCGAACTGGTGCAGGACTGGTTCTTCATCGATGCCAACGCCAGCGTGAGCCGGCGCAACATCTCGCCGTTCGGCCCGCAACTGATAGCCGAGCTGCCCGACACGGACAATGCCAGCACGGTGCGCACCACCGGCATCAGCCCCTACCTACGCCACCGCTTCCGCGGCCTGGCCACGGCCGAGCTGCGCTACACGCGCAATATGCTCGACAGCGGCGAATTGCTGTCCGTACACAGCGATGAAATGGAATTGCTGCTCAGCGGCGAGCCGCGCGGCAGCGGCTGGACCTGGAACGCCAGTCACGACGTGCGCCGCACGCAGGACAGCAAGCTGGCGCCCGTGCGCATGCAGCGCAGCAGCATGGGCCTGCGCTATCCGTTCGGCAGGAAATGGGCGGCCACGGCCAGCGGCGGCACGGAAAAGGAAGGCTATATGTCAAGCAACGGCAAGGCGCCGGAAGGCCGCTTCTGGTCGCTGGGCGGCATATGGACGCCGTCGCCGCGCACCAGCGTGGCCTTCAGCACGGGCAAGCGCTTTTTTGGCAATACCTATAGCCTGGATGCAAATTTCCTGCAGCGCCATACCAACTGGCAATTGAGCTACAGCGAAAACGTCACCACCCTGCCCACGCAGTTTGCGCGCCTGAGCGACCGCGACGCGGGCCAGTTGCTCGATCAATTATGGCGCGCCATCTTTCCCAATGCGCGCGACAGGCGCTTGCGCATCAATGCCTTCCTGCGCTACGCCAACAAGCTGGGGCCCGAACGGGGCGCCATCAATTACTTCAGTCACCGCTATTTCCTGCAAAAACAGCTGCAGCTGACGATGGCGCGCGCCACGGCGAAAAGCACGATGGTGGTTGGCATCACGGCCGTCGACCGCACGGCGCAAACGGCCAGCGGCATCGAGAGCCCCTTGCTGCCCGGCATGGAGTTCGGCAGCGAAGAGCGCACGCGCCAGGTCGGCAGCAACCTGGGCTGGAGCTGGCAAGCCAGTTCGCGCACCAGCATGAATGTCAATGCCGGCTACGCCAGCGTGCGCTCGCTGAGCGTGCCCCGGCGCGACAACAACATCACCGTGACGGCGGGCTACACGCGCATCCTGCAGCCGAACATGACGGCCAGCATCGACGTGCGGCACATGCGGCACACCAGCAACCGGGGCGGCGACTACCGCGAAAACGGCGTCAGCGCCACGCTGACCATGCAATTCTAAGGAGGCAGCAGCATGTCCAGCATGTCCCATCGTTCGCTTCCGTCCGCCGCGCCGACGCACCTGCTGTGCGTGGTAGCCGCGCGCCCCAACCTCATGAAAATGGCGCCCATCCTGGCCGCCCTGGCCAGCCAGGCGCCCGCCGTGCGCGTGACATTATTGCATACTGGGCAACATTACGACACGGCCATGAACGGCCAGCTGTTCACCGACCTGGACCTGCGCGCGCCCGACATCGCCCTCGACGTCGGCTCCGGCAATCACGCGCAGCAGACGGCCGAGATCATGCGCCGCTTCGATGCCGTGCTCGACGCCCATCCGCCGCTGGCGCCCGATTGCGTGCTGGTGGTAGGCGACGTCAATTCCACGCTGGCTTGCGCCCTGGTGGCGGCCAAGCGCGGCACGCCCGTGATCCATGTCGAGGCGGGCTTGCGCAGCGGCGACCGGCGCATGCCCGAGGAAATCAACCGCGTGCTGACGGATCAATTGGCTAGCCTGCTGCTGACGAGCGAAGAAGGCGCGCGCGCCAATCTGCTGCACGAAGGCATCGCGCCCGAGCGCATCCACTTCACGGGCAACGTCATGATCGACAGCCTGCGGCAGCAGTTGCCACGCGCCGTTCCGCCCGCCGCCACCCTGCGCGCCCACGGCCACGCCTGCCCGGCCGTGTATGGAATCGTGACCCTGCACCGGCCATCGAACGTGGATGACCCGGTGCAGCTGGAAGCGCTGTTGCGGGCGCTGGGGCAGCTGTCATGCCAGCTGCCGCTGCTGTTTCCCATCCACCCGCGCACCTTGGCCGGCCTGCGCCTGGCTGGCATGGAACCATTGCTGGCGCGACATGCCATCGTCTGCCTGCCGCCGCTGGGCTACCTGGAAATGCTGGGCCTGATGCAGGGCGCGCGCCTGGTGCTGACCGATTCGGGCGGCATCCAGGAAGAAAGCACGGCCCTGGGCGTGCCCTGTCTGACCCTGCGCGCCAATACGGAGCGGCCCGTCACCGTCAGCGACGGCACGAATACCCTGGCCGGCACGGACCCGGCAGCCATCCTGGCGCTGGCGCGCGCCATCCTGGAGACGGGTGGCAAGCGGGGCCGCATTCCGCCCCTGTGGGATGGCCATGCAGCCGAACGCATCGCCGCCGTCGTCGCGCCCTGGCTGGCGGCGCTCCGGGGCACGCCATGACGCCGCCAGCCATACTACGCAACGCCCTGACCATCGACGTGGAAGATTATTTCCAGGTGTCCGCCTTTGCGCCCCACATCGCGCGCGCCGACTGGGCGCACCTGGAATGCCGGGTCGAGGCGAATATCGAGCGCATCCTGCTGCTGCTGGCAGAGCGCCGCATCCACGCCACTTTTTTTACATTAGGCTGGATCGCCGAGCGCTATCCGGCCATGCTGCGCCGCGTGGCCGACGCCGGGCATGAAGTGGCCAGCCACGGCTATGCGCACCTGCGCGCCTGCGAGCAGTCGGCCGCGCAGTTCGCCGACGATGTGCGCCACAGCAAGACCATCCTGGAGCAATTGACGGGGCTGGCCGTGCACGGCTACCGGGCGCCCAGCTTTTCCATCGGCGCGGCCAATCTGTGGGCCTTCGACGTGCTGCAGGAAGCGGGCTACCGCTACAGTTCCAGCATCTACCCGATCCGCCACGACCACTACGGCATGCCCGATTCGCCCCGCTTCGCCTGGCGTCCACGGGGGCCGCAGGGCGTACTGGAACTGCCCGTCAGCACCGTGCGCCTGCGCGGACGCAACGTGCCGGCCGGCGGCGGTGGCTATTTTCGCCTGATGCCGTATGCGCTGTCGCGCTGGCTTTTGCGGCGCATCAATTCGCGCGACGGGCAAGCTGGCATATTCTATTTTCATCCCTGGGAACTTGATCCCGGCCAGCCGCGCCCGACCGGCCTGAGCGCGAAGACGCGCTTTCGCCACTATCTGAACCTGGGGCGCATGGAAGCGCGGCTGGCACGCCTGACGGGCGACTTCACCTGGGACCGCATGGACCGTATTTTTCTGGAAAGCACATGATGCACGAGGCCAGCCTTCCTCCCTCCCCGGCACCGTCCAGCGCCGCCATTGCCGTGCGCTCGCTGCAGGCGCGCGAGCATGCGCGCTGGGATGCCTTTGTCGAGGCCTGTCCCGAAGCGACGTTCTTTCATCGCGCCGGCTGGCAAACCATCATGGAACAAGGTTTCCGCCACGACAGCCATTTCCTGTACGCGGAACAGGACGGGCGCATCGCCGGCGTGCTGCCGCTGGCGCATGTGCGCAGCCGTTTGTTCGGCGCGTCCCTCGTCTCGCTGCCGTTTTGCGTGTACGGCGGCATCGCCGGCGGCAGCGCGGCCATCCGACTGGCCCTCGACGACGCCGCGCAGGCGCTGGCGCGGCGCCTCGGCGTGGGGCACCTGGAATACCGCTGGCGCGAGGTGGCGGACAATGCGCAGCAGAGCGCAGATGCGTGCTGGCTGCAGAAACCCCTGTACGCAACCTTCCGCCGCCTCCTGTCCGCCGATGCCGAACAGAATCTGCTGGCGATACCGCGCAAGCAGCGTGCCGTCGTGCGCAAGGCCATGGCGGGCGGCCTGCACAGCGCCGTCGAGCATGACCTCGCGCGTTTCTATCCGATCTACGCGGCCAGCGTGCACCGGCTGGGCACGCCCGTCTTCGCGCGCCGCCATTTTTCCCTGCTGCGCACGGTCTTCGGCACCGATTGCGACATCCTCACCGTGTATCACGGCCGGCAGGCGCAAGCCAGCGTGCTGCTGTTCTATTTCCGCGATGAAGTGCTGCCGTATTACGGCGGCGGCACGCCGCTGGCGCGCAGCACGGGTGCCAACGACTTCATGTACTGGGAAGCGATGCGCCGCGCCTGCGAACGCGGCTGCCGCCTGTTCGATTTCGGCCGCAGCAAAATGGGCACAGGGGCCTTCGACTTCAAGAAGAACTGGGGTTTTACGCCGCAGCCGCTGCCGTATGCCTACCAACTGGTGCGCGCCACGGCCTTGCCGGAAGTCAACCCGCTCAATCCCAGGTATGCGCTGTTCATCCGCGCCTGGCGCCGCCTGCCGCTGCCGCTGGCCAACCTGCTGGGGCCGCACATCGTGCGGCAACTGGCCTAAGCAACTGGAGATGGACACACTATGCGTGAACTGCTCTTCCTCGTCCACCGCTTGCCGTATCCACCCAACAAGGGCGACAAGATACGCTCGTGGCACATGCTGCAGTACCTGAGCCGGCATTTCCGCGTGCACCTCGGTTGCTTCATCGACGATGACGACGACTGGCAGCATGCAAAAACCGTGGCCGCCCTGTGCGCCAGCACGCGCTTCATCGACTTGCGGCGCGGCGCGGCCCGCTGGCGCGCCATGCGGGCGCTGCTGTCGCAGCAAGCCATGAGCGTGCATTACTACCGCGATGCGCGCCTGCTGCAATGGGTCGATGGCGTGCTATCGGGCGGCAAGGTGCGCCACGCGCTGGCCTTTTCCGGGCCCATGGCGCAATACATCGACGGCAGCGCGGGCCGCGACCTGCACCGCGTGATCGATTTCGTCGATGTCGACTCCGATAAATGGCGCCAGTACGGCGACAGCAAACCCTGGCCCATGTCGCTGCTGTACCGGCGCGAAGCGCAGCTGCTGCTGCAGTACGAGCGCCATATCGCCCAGCAGTTCACGGCCGCCAGCTTCGTCTCGCCGGCCGAAGCGGCCCTGTTCCGCCAGTGCGCACCGATGGCGCGGCGCAAGACGGGCCATGTCAACAATGGCGTCGACACGGTGTATTTCAGGCCCATGCCGACCCAGCCCGGCGTGTATCCACCCGGCGTGCAGGCACTGGTGTTTACGGGCGCCATGGATTACTGGCCGAACATCGACGCCGTGCAATGGTTCGTGCGCCACGTCTGGCCCGCGCTACGGTGCCAGTTTCCCCAGCTGCAGTTCTATATCGTCGGCAGCGCGCCCGTGGCCGCCGTGACGGCGCTGGCCAGGGTTGCCGGCGTGGTGGTGACGGGCAAGGTGGCCGACATCCGGCCCTACCTGGCCGGCGCGGCGCTGGCCGTGGCGCCCCTGCGCATCGCCCGCGGCGTGCAAAACAAGGTGCTGGAAGCGATGGCGATGGGCAAGATCGTGCTGGCCACGCCGCAGGCACTGGAAGGTATCGCCGCCCAGCCGGGCCTGGAACTGCTGCTGGCGCGCGACGACGCCGAATTCATCCACCATGCCGCGCGCGTACTGCGCAACGCGCATGGCGGCGCGGCCATCGGCGCGGCTGCGCGCCAGCTGCTCTTGCAAGATTACGACTGGGAACGCAATCTGCGCAGCCTGGGCACCATGCTGGGCCTGCCTGCCGAGGTGGAGGCGGCCTGCAACGGCGTCGCCGGGCCAACACAGCCCGTGGGGGAGATATCCACATGAGTCTATTGCTCGACCAGGCGGCACGCTTGCCGGACACGGCCGTCCTGCCGCATGGCGAGCACCGGCGCCATGCCGCCCTGGCGGCCCTGCTGCTGGCCCTGGCCGCCGTCGTGCTGCTGTACCACGCCACGTTCTGGTCGATGGTGGAATTGTGGTCGCGCTCGCAGACCTTCGCGCACGGTTTCCTGATTGTTCCCATCAGTTGCTGGCTGGCCTGGCGCCAGTGCTCCCGCCTTGCCGCGCTGGCGCCCCAGCCATCGCGGCAAGGCTTGCTGCTGCTGGGGGCGCTGGGCCTGGCCTGGCTGCTGGCCGACGCCGCCAACGTGCCGGTGGTAGAACAATACGCAGCCACCGCGATGCTGCCCGCCTGCGTGCTGGCCATCCTGGGTTGGTCGGCCGTGCGCCTGCTGGCCTTCCCGCTGGCGTACCTGTTTCTCGCCGTGCCGTTTGGCGAAGTCTTTCTGGAACCCCTGATCGACTTCACGGCCGCCTTCACGGTGACGGCGCTGCAATGGACGGGCGTGCCCGTGTTTCGCGATGGCAGCCATTTCTCGCTGCCTACCGGTAACTGGTCGGTGGTGGAAGCGTGCAGCGGCTTGCGCTACCTGATTGCCGCGCTGGCCCTGGGCGCCCTGTACGCCCATGTGCACTTCCACAGCATGGGGCGACGTTTGGCTGTCATGGTCGCCGCCCTGCTGGTGCCCATCGTGGCCAATGGCGTGCGCGCCTACCTGATCGTGATGCTGGGTCACCTGAGCAATATGCGCCTGGCCGTGGGCGTCGACCACCTGATCTATGGCTGGCTGTTCTTCGGCGTGGTGGTGCTGCTGCTGTTCTGGCTGGCCGCGCGCTGGCGCGAGTTGCCGCCCCCACGCATCGTGCCATCCGTATACCCTGGCGCTGGCACGGCCGGCATGCGCGCTGTCATCCGCGCCAGCGTGGCCTTCCTGCTGCTGGCATCGCTGTGGCCGGCGCTGGCCAGCCATCGCCACGACGACGCCGCAGCGCCCGGCTACCCCGTTGTGCTGGCCTTGCCCGATCCACCCGCCTGGCGGCGCCTGCATGATGTTGCACTCGCCTGGCAGGCGCCATATGCGGGCGCGCCCGCGCGGTTTGCCGCCACGTATGCGCACCAGGGTGACGACGGCGCGCCGGTCGGCTTGCAGCTGCACTGGTATGCGCGCCAGGCGCGCGATGCCGAACTGCTGACGCACCAGGCCTTGCCGTATGGCGCGCGCTGGATGCCGCTGGCGCAGCGCGTGCAGCATGTCAGCCTGGCCGGCGGCGCCCTGGACGTGCGCGAAAGCGTGCTGGGGCACGGCGGCGAACGCCTGCTGGTATGGCGCGTCTACCGCCAGGGCGGCATCATCACGGCGCGGCCCGTGCTGGTAAAACTGCTGCTGGCGCAAGCCAAACTGCTGGGCATGCGTCAGGATGGTGCCGACATCATCGTCTTTGCCGCCTACGACGAGCTGGCGCCGCCACCGCGCATGCGCCTGCAAGCGTTCGTCCAGGCGGCACTGCCCGTCATCGAACAACGCTTGCAGGAGCTGCCGTATGGCCCTTGACCTCGATACCGGCGGCATGGAAGCGGCCAGCGCCGCCCCCCTGATCGTGCACGTGATCCACCAGCTCGACGTGGGCGGGCTGGAAAACGGCCTGGTCAACCTGATCAACCATTTGCCGCCGGAACGCTACCGGCACGCCATCGTCTGCCTGAAGAACGCCACCGCGTTTCGCCAGCGTCTGACCGCGCCTGGTGTCGATGTCATCAGCCTGGACAAGCGCGAAGGCAAGGACTGGTGCCACTATCTGCACCTGTACCGCGTACTGAAACAGCTGCGCCCGGCACTCGTGCATACGCGCAACCTGGGCTGCCTCGAAGCGCAACTGCTGGCCTGCCTGGCCGGCGTGCGCCTGCGCGTGCATGGCGAACACGGGCGCGACATGAGCGACTTGTACGGCACCCGCCGCAAGTACCGGCTGCTGCGCAAATGCATGCTGCCGCTGGTGCAGCACTTCATCGCCGTCAGCGCCGACCTGGGAACATGGCTGGTGGACGCCATCGGCGCGGCGCCCGCGCAGGTATCGCACATCGGCAATGGCGTCGACAGCGTGCAATTCCATCCGCGCCTGGGGCCGCCAGCCGCCGTGGGGCCGCCCGGCTTCCTGGGCAACGGCACCTTCGTCATCGGCAGCGTGGGCCGCATGGCCCCCGTCAAGGACCATGCCTCGCTGGTGCAAGCGTTCCTGCTGCTGCTGGAACAGCCAGGCGCCCGCACGCGCCTGCGCCTGATCATCGTGGGCGACGGAGCGTGCCGCCAGGCCTGCCTGACCCTGCTGCAGCAGGCCGGCGTGGCCCATCTTGCCTGGCTGCCCGGCGCGCGCGACGACGTGGCGCAGTTGCTGCGCGCCATGGACCTGTTCGTGCTGCCCTCGCTGGCCGAAGGCAGCTCGAACACCATCCTCGAAGCGATGGCGACGGGGCTGCCCATCGTCGCCACCCAGGTGGGCGGCAATGCGGAACTGGTGCAATCGGGCTGGAGCGGCACCCTGGTGCCGTCCGGTTCGCCCGAGATGCTGGCCGACGCCATGCTCGACTACTACAGCATGCCCGAACTGGGCCCGCGCCACGGCGCGCGCGCGCGGCGCCAGGTGCTGGCCGAGCACAGCCTGCCCGCCATGGCCGGCGCCTACCTGGCCGTGTACGACCGCCTGACGGGCGCGCGCCAGCCCTCTCCCCTGTCCACCACTCCCTGAAAGGCCTCCCATGTGCGGCATCAGCGGCATCTTTGATTTGCAGGGCCAGCGCGACATCGACGTGCTGCTCTTGGCGCGCATGAACCACAGCCTGCGCCACCGGGGGCCGGACGATGGGGGACTGTACCGCGAACCGGGGCTGGGGCTGGCGCACCGGCGATTGTCGGTGATCGACCTGGCCAGCGGCCAGCAGCCGCTGTTCAACGCCGATCGCAGCATCGCCATCGTCTTCAACGGCGAAATCTATAATTACCGCAGCCTGATGGCCGAACTGCGCCAGTTCGGCCATCATTTCCGCACCAGCAGCGACACGGAAGTCATCGTCCACGCCTGGGAACAGTGGGGAGAACACTGCGTGCGGCACCTGCGCGGCATGTTCGCCTTCGCCCTGTGGGACCGGCGCCGCCATCTGCTGTTCCTGGCGCGCGACCGCCTGGGCGTGAAACCCCTGTATTACGGCGAGGCGCAGGACGGCACCCTGCTGTTCGGCTCCGAACTGAAAGCCCTGCTCGCGCATCCGGCCATGCCGCGCGCGCTCGACCCGTTGGCCGTGGAAGAGTATTTCGCCTACGGCTACGTGCCCGAGCCGCGCAGCATCTTCCAGCACGCGCGCAAGCTGCCGCCCGGGCATACCCTCTCCATCCGCGCCGGCCAGCCGCTGCCCGCGCCGGTATCCTACTGGGACATTCCATTCACGCCGCATCCGCCCGCCAGCGAGGCGCAGGCGGCCGACGAACTGCTGGCGCGCCTGCGCGAAGCGGTGCGCATCCGCATGGTGGCCGAAGTGCCGCTGGGGGCCTTTTTGTCGGGCGGCGTCGATTCCAGCGCCGTTGTGGCGCTGATGGCCGGCGCGAGCGCCACGCCCGTCAACACCTGCTCCATCTCGTTCGGCGACCCGGCGTACAACGAGGCGCGCTACGCCGACCTGGTGGCGCGCCGCTACGCCACGGCGCACCATGCGCGCCAGGTGGAGCAGGACGACTTCGAGCTGATCGACCTGCTGGCCAATCTGTACGACGAGCCGTTCGCCGACAGTTCCGCCATGCCCACCTACCGCGTCTGCCAGCTGGCGCGCCAGCGCGTCACGGTGGCCCTGTCGGGCGATGGCGGCGATGAAAGCCTGGCAGGCTACCGGCGCTACCGCCTGCACACGCGCGAAGAAAAAGTGCGCAAGGCGATGGACCCATTGCTGCCGGCAGGCCTGCGCCAGTCGCTGTTCGGCACCCTGGGGCGGCTGTACCCGAAGGCCGATTGGGCGCCCCGTTTCCTGCGCGCCAAGACCACCTTCGAGGGCCTGGCGCGCGACACGACGGACGCGTATTTTCACGGCGTCAGCCTGCTGGGCGACGCCATGCGGGCGCGTTTGTTCAGCCCCGAGCTGCGCCGCAGCCTGCACGGCTACCGCGCCGTGGAAGTGCTGCGCCGCCACGCGCTGGCCAGCCCCGCGCAAGATCCGCTGTCGCAGGTGCAGTACCTCGACTTGAAAACCTACCTGCCCGGCGACATTCTGACCAAGGTGGACCGGGCCAGCATGGCGCATGCGCTGGAAGTGCGTTCGCCCTTGCTCGACCATGAACTGGTGGCGTGGATGTCCGGCCTGCCGCCGCAGTTCAAGCTGCGGCGCGGTGAAGGCAAGTACCTGCTGAAAAAAGCCCTGCGCCCGCTGCTGCCGGACGCGCTGCTGTACCGCCAGAAGATGGGCTTTTCAGTCCCGCTGGCCGACTGGCTGCGCGGCCCGCTGCGCCAGCGCCTGCAACAGCGCCTGCTGGGGCCCACCCTGGCGCAATGCGGCCTGTTCGACATGGACTACGTGCGCCTGCTGCTCGAGCAACATGCGAGCGGACGGCGCGACTACAGCGCGCCCCTGTGGTCGCTGCTGATGTTCGAAGCCTTCCTGCGCAAGGTGCTGCCCGTCGATGGCCGCAAGGCGCCGGCGCAGGTGCCGGCCATGGCAATCGAGTGAATCCATGCGCATCCTGCACATCCTCGACCATTCGCTGCCCCTGCACAGCGGCTACACCTTTCGCACCCTGGCCATCCTGCGGCAGCAGCGCGCGCTGGGCTGGCACACCATGCAGCTCACCAGTGCCAAGCAGGGGCCGGTCGATGGCGCGCAGCAGCTGGTCGAGGGCTGGCATTTCTACCGCACGGCGCCCATTGCCCGCTGGTGGGCGCGCCTGCCCGTGCTGCGGCAAGTGGCCGTCATCATCGGCCTGGCCGTGCGCCTGCGCCGGCTGGCGCAGCGGCTCCAACCGGACATCCTGCATGCGCATTCGCCCGCACTGAACGCCATCGCCGCCCTCAGCGCAGGGCGCGCGCTGGGCATCCCCGTCGTGTATGAAGTACGCGCCTTCTGGGAAGACGCGGCCGCCGACCATGGCAGCAGCCGGACCGGCGGCTTGCGCTACCGGCTCACGCGCGCGCTGGAAAGCTTTGCGCTGCGCCGCGCCGACGCCGTCACCACCATCTGCGACGGCTTGCGGCGCGAGCTGTGCGCGCGCGGCGTGCCCGCGCATAAAATCACGGTGATCCCGAATGCCGTCGACGCCGGGGCCTTCGATGGCGCTCCCGATCCCGCGCTGGCGCACAGCCTGGGTCTGGATGGCTGTCCTGTCATCGGCTTCATCGGCTCCTTCTATGCCTACGAGGGTCTGGCCCTGCTGCTGCGCGCCATGCCGCGCCTGTTGACGGCGCAGCCGGCGCTGCGCCTGCTGCTGGCCGGCGGCGGCCCGCAGGAAACGGCGCTGCGCACGCTGGTGGCGCAATTGGGCATAGACCACGCCGTGGTCTTCGCGGGCAGAGTGCCGCATGCGCAGGTGGCCGCGTATTATCAGCTGGTCGACATCTGCGTGTATCCGCGCCTGCCCATGCGCCTGACGGAGCTGGTGACGCCCTTGAAACCGTTAGAGGCGATGGCGCAGCGCCGCCTCGTGGTGGCGTCCGACGTGGGTGGCCACCGCGAACTGGTCGACCATGGCAAGACGGGCATGCTGTTTCGTGCCGGCGATGCCGAGGCGCTGGCGCAGGCGGTATTGAACCTGCTGCTGGCGCCCGAGAGCTGGCCGGCGCTGCGGCACCAGGCGCGCGCGTTTGTCGAGACGGAGCGCAGCTGGAGCGCCAGCGTGGGCCGCTACGCGCCCGTGTATGCGCGCGTGGCCGCGGCACGCATGGCAGCGGGAGCGGCGCCATGATCTTCACGGGCCTGCGCATCGCGCTGGTCGGCCCGCTGCCGCCGCCGGCCGGCGGCATGGCCAATCAAACGCAGCAACTGGCGCGCAAGCTGCGCGAGGACGGCGCGCAAGTGCAGCTGCTGGCCGTCAACGGCCCAGTAGTTCCCCCCTGGCTGGCGCGCATCCGCTACCTGCGCGCGGCGCTGCGCCTGCCCGTGTACCTGTGGCGCCTGTGGCGCACGGCCAATACGGTCGACCTATTCCACATCATGGCCAATTCCGGCTGGTCCTGGCATCTGCACGCGGCACCGGCATTGTGGATCGCCAGCCTGAAAGGCAAGCCGGCCCTGCTCAACTACCGGGGCGGCGAAGCGGCCGTCTTTTTTGCCCGTTCGCCGCGCCTGGTGGCGTTCAGCCTGCGCCGCGCCAGCGCCATCGTCGTGCCCTCGGCCTACCTGGCCGGCATCTTCGAACAGTATGGTCACACGGCCCACATCGTGCCGAACGTGGTGGACTTGCAGCGCTTTACGCCGGCGCCGCCGCGTGCGCCCGCCGATGGCCCGTGCATCCTCGTGGCGCGCCACCTGGAACATCTGTACGACAACGCCAGCGCCGTGCGCGCCTTTGCCCTCGTGCGACGGGCCTTTCCCTCGGCGCGCCTGGTGCTGGCAGGCGGCGGGCCGCAGCGCGCGGCGCTGGCGCGCCTGGCCAGGTCGCTTGGCGTTCTGGACTCCGTGCGCTTCGCCGGCACTGTCGACAACGCCGCCATGCCGGCGCTGTACCAGGCCAGCGACATCGTCCTCAATCCCAGCCTGGCCGACAACATGCCCATTTCCGTGCTCGAAGCGCTGGCCTGCGGCGTGCCGGTCGTCAGCACCAACGTGGGCGGCATCCCCGCCCTGCTGCAGGACGGCGTGACGGCGCTGCTGGTGCCGCCCGGCGAGCCGGCCGCCATGGCGCAGGCCATCGTGGCGCTGCTGCGCGACACGCCGCGCGCGCAGGCGCAGGCAGCCGCGGGCCTGGCGCACGCCGCCACTTTCGGCTGGCCCGGCATCGCGCCCGGTCTGGCCGCGCAGTACCGCCGCATCCGCGCCGCGCCGCGCCCGGGCGCCTACACGCGCTGCGTCGCCCGCTGGCTGTTTCCCCTGCATGAATGGTTCAAGGGCCACCACAGCGCGCGCCTGCTGCGCCGGCTGGAACGCTCGCAGTGGTGGAGCGCGCAGCAGCTGCAGCAGTGGCAGCTGGCGCGCCTGCGCGCGCTGCTGCGCCACGCGGGCGAGCACGTTCCCTACTACCGCGCGCTATTTTCCAGCTGCGGCTTCGACCCGGAACAGGTGCGGCAACTGGCCGACTTGGCCCGCCTGCCGCTGCTGCGCAAGCGCGATATTGCCGGCGCGCGCGACAGTTTTAAATCCACCCGCGCCGTGGGCTTGCGCCCGTTCGCCACGGGCGGCTCCAGCGGCGAGCCACTGCAGTTTTTCCTGGGACGGCGCAGGATCAGCCACGACATCGCCGCCAAGTGGCGCGCCACGCGCTGGTGGGGCGTCGATATCGGCGACCGCGAAGCCGTGCTATGGGGTTCGCCCATCGAGCTGCAGGCGCAGGACCGCCTGCGCCGCCTGCGCGATGCCCTGTTGCGCAGCACCCTGCTGCCCGCCTTTGCCATGTCGCCCGCACGCCTCGATGACTATGTCAGGCAATTGCGCCGCTGGCGTCCGCGCATGCTGTTCGGCTATCCGTCGGCCCTGTGCCGCATCGCCAGCCATGCCAGCGCGCGCGACTTGCCGCTCGACGGCCTGGGCGTGAAAGTGGCGTTCGTCACGGCCGAACGCCTGTACGACGAACAGCGCGCGCAGATCGCTGCCGCCTTCGGCTGCCCCGTGGCCAACGGCTACGGCGGGCGCGACGCGGGTTTCATCGCCCACGAATGCCCGGACGGCGGCATGCACATCACGGCAGAAGACGTCATTGTGGAAATCGTCGATGGCCAGGGCCAGCCGCTGCCCTTTGGTGCCACAGGAGAGATCGTCGTCACCCACCTGGCCACACGCGACTATCCGTTCATCCGCTACGCCACGGGCGACGTGGGCGCGCTGGGCACGCAAGCTTGCGCCTGCGGACGCGGTTTGCCCCTGCTGCAAAAGATTGAAGGCCGCAGCACGGATTTTCTCACGGCGTTTGACGGCACCGTCATGCACGGCCTGGCCCTCGTCTACATCGTGCGCGAACTGCCGCAGGTGCGCAGCTTCAAGATCATCCAGGAAAGCTTGCTGCGCACGCGCGTGCTGCTGGTCTGCGTGGCGCGCCTGGACGACGCCACCCGCAGCGCCATCGTGACGGGCTTTCAGGCCAGGCTGGGTGCGCAGGTCGACATCGCCATCGAGGAAGTCGACGAGATCGCGGCCGAGGCCTCGGGCAAGTACCGCTATGTGGTGAGTGAGGTGGCGTAGGCGGCAGCCTTCAGCTTGATGCAATAGCAGATGTCCATACTCATCCATATATCTTGCTTAATCACTTGCAGTGACCTCGCCGTCAACAAGAGCAATTTCGCCTGCGAAGCAATATCCGAATGAATGCACGGTACGGATCGGGATATCAACGCCGGTCTGGCTGACGATTTTTGCACGCAAGCGACGCACCAGTGAATCGAGCGAGCGGCCGCTATGGTAGTCATCGCGCTGATACAGCTTAGTGAGAATCGTCTTTTTCTGTACCGGCAGACCAGGCTTGCTGGCCAGCAATTCGAGAAACATCAGTTCCTTCAGGCTGAGTGCGACCTGAACATCCTGGGCAAGACGCAGTTCCCATTGCGTAGCAAAAATAGTCCACCGATCCGGCACGTCGGGTACCTCTACGGTGGTTTTCCGTACGCGCTGGGCGATACTGCCAATCACCGCAGACAGTTCGCGGCAGTCCACCGGCTTGACCAGATACTGGTCTGCGCCAGAGTGATAACCTTTGAGCTTATCTTCTATCGCGCTGCGGGCGGTCAGGATAATGATACCCATATTACTATTGGCGCGCACATATTCGGCCAGTACATAACCCTCCTGATCCGGCAAGCCGACATCGATCACGGCTATCTGAAAATCGCATTTTGGCAAAGCCTGATAAAACTCAGCCGCATTACGCACAGCGATGATATGCATGCCATTCAGTTCGAGCCATTCCACCACGCTGTCGCGCAAATCTTCATCATCTTCTACCAATAAGACTCTAATTTTTGATGGCACCGCTTTGCGCCTCCTGTATAGGCAAAGGTAAGGTGATAGTCGCTGAAGTGCCTCCTTCAGGCCGGTTAACCAGCATGATGCTGCCTGCATGTTGCGCAATGATACGCTGTACCAGATACAGGCCGATGCCGCTGCCGGCGACAAACCCCGTGCGACTGCCACGGAAATACTTGCCATAGACCAGGGCCAGCTCATGTTCTGGAATACCGGTGCCATTGTCGTCTACTGTGAGGAGCAATGCACCATCGTTTTTCCTCAAATGGACATTGACCATCCCTTGTTTAGGCCCATATTTGATCGCATTATCGAGTACATTCAAGAATGCCGTCTTCAGCAACTTGCGATCCCCATGAAAGACGATGGGTTTCGTATAGTGGAACTCCAGCCGTGGTGCACGCTCACGCCAGAAATCGGCGGCTTCTTCGATAACACTGCGCAGAAAATCCGGCATGAAGATCGCTTCGCAGACGATATCAGCTTTCCCGTCACTATTTTGATCCCTATGCAGTGCGGTTTCTGCCACTTCAACCAGTCGTAATACGGCGCGCTGCATTTTTTCGAGGTTGGAACCGAAGTGCCGAGCGCCGTTCCGTTCCTTATTTTGCAAAATATCCAGATTGGTCCGGATGACAGCCAACGGTGTACGGTACTCGTGTGAAAACATTTCCACGAATCGGGTCTGGTTTTCCAGCGCTTCCTGTTTGGATTCCAATGACAGCAGCAACTGATGCTTGATACGCTCAAAATACAGCAGCAGCAAGGCCGGAAAAAATAACAGCGTGCCGGCCAAAGGTACCAGGTAGACAACCACTATATTGATCTGGGACATCAACGCAGAACTCAATCCGGCCGGTTGATAGAGTAAAACGGCGATGCGCAAGCCATGCGCCGTCATCAACATCAATAGACCGACAATCGCCATTTCTCGCGCATAGCCAAGCTTGCCAGAAGCGGTTTCCGGATGTCGTGCCAATAGCGTTTGCAAACACAGTACAAAAACCAGAATCAGGCTGGCACTGCTGAGACAGGCACGGGCGGAAAACTCCGCCTTGTTTTCTATTAACAGAAAATACGCACATGCAAACAAGGCGACAAGAAAATAGGCCCAGCGGCCTATTTTCTTCCCAAAGAACGCTCTCAATCCAACCCACACAACGATACAGCCAGCAAACAATGCGACATTTCCCGCCATCAATAACAAGCCTGGTGGGCGCAACGCATTCAGTATGATGATCGTCATTCCAGCAGCGGTCAGCACACCGGACATGGCCCACAGACGCGTATAGCGTTCCGTGGGCGCGGCAAAATAGACGCCAATCATCGTTGCCGAAATACATAACTGTGTCACGGATAATGCAATGCTGGCTGTTTGATGATCCATGGGAACAGTGTGTTCGGGTAGCGTAAGAGAAGGCTGCCGGTCAAACGCACCAGCTCAATGTGCAAAAAACATTTCCAGGAAACCAGTATTTTGCCTATCTTACCAGATCGGCAATGAGCAAAAATCAGAAGCCCTTGCTCGCCACCAGCCAGGCACGCACCGGCGACGGCTTGGCCAACAATGAAGGTGCCGCCCCCAAGCGTGTTGCCACCGACATGCTCGCGCGCCACTGGTCGGGACCGGCCCAGTTCAGGCCGATACCGGCACCCGACAAGGTCGCGCTGTTCTCTGCCTTGGTCCAGGGATGGCGGTTGACTTTGACATACGCACTGTCCATAAACGCCAGCACCTGCCATCTCCCGAACGGCAGCGCTCCCACATCATGGCGCATTTCCACAGTGCCGACATAGCCGCTGTCGCCGGACATGGCGCCGATGTCATAGGCACGGACCGTATAGGGACCACCAGCCGTCATCTTTTCAGCGGAGTCCAGATTGCCGTCGGCCCATTGCCCACTCAAGTTGAGGTACAGCGAGTCGCGCGGCGTCAGCCCCTGCAAACGGGCAATATTGGCATTCCACTTGGAAAATCCCCCACTCGTGCGTGCGGTAGCGGCATCCGATGCCGCAGCAGAGGAGTTATCAAAACCGCCACGTCCGCTGGTCCAGCCCAGGCTTGCCATGCTCATGCCACCAGCCAGCAGATTGTCGCGCAGGTCACCGTTCACGCTCACGATCCAATTATCCAGATGCCGGTCGGTACGCAGGTTGCTGACGTCGATATGATCGCGCAGCTTTTTGGCATCGTATTGCAATTGCGCATAAACATTGTATCGCTTGGTGCGCAGCAACGGATGTTTCGCCCACAGGCTGGCAACCGTGGCCGTGCCATTGGCATCGAGCGCACTGGCGGTGCTGCCCAGCTTGTAATGCAATGCCGAGTAAGCCCCGCCTGCCCTGGTCCCCTGGCCGTTGAGCAAGGTGTCGTATGCCACCCGGCCATAATTCATGCCCTCACCCGTGCTGATGATGTTGGCGCTCAGGATATCGCCATGATGAAACGGATTGACGATATTAAAGTTGCCGCTCAGGCGCATGCGCCCGATATAGCGGTTACCGTAATTGTCCAGCGAAACATTCGCCAGGACCAGGCGGTTGTAACGCGCCTCGACATCCATGTCGGCCGTACCGACCGCCGAGCCCGGTTTAAGGACAGCGTTCACGCGCACGCCCGGTACATCGGACAACAACAGCAAGGCACGATCGAGTTCGGCATCGGCAATCAATTGCCCACCACTGAGCGGAACCAGGCTGGCCTGGAGCAAAGCGTCGCTGACTTCGCTGCGGTTGTTCAGCCGGACTTTGCCGTAATGAGCCTCGACGACCTGGATGATGATGACGCCGTCGGTGATCGTCTGCACCGGTATGATGGCCCGCGTCATCGGAAATCCATGGCCCTGGTAGTACGCCGTGATGCGCCCGGCCAGTTCGTCGAGTTGCGGCAAGGTCAGACTTTTACCTTCCTGATCGGCGACCAGTGCATGCAGCGTCTGTGTGGAAAAAGCGGTATTGCCAGTGATACGCAACGCGTTCACGTGCATCGGCTGCGACGGCGGCAAGCTGGCATCGCTTTTCGGCTTGACCTCCAGGTTCGGCGCATTCGGCTGCGCCACAGCAGGGACTACCGGTTGTAATTGTTGCAAAATCGACCCGGCGTTGGGCGTCGTTTGCGGGTCGGCGGCATACGCATCGAGTGGCACCAGCAACAATGCGGCGTACAGGGGCTTGAGCAAGAAGGACTGCTTGGGTATGGTGGTCATGTATTTGTTATTCTGTGATGCTGTTGGCGACGAGCGGCAATTGCATGCCGCCATTTAGAATTTGCAGCGTCGGCGCAGGCGTACCGAATCCGGTGCTGGTATTGAGCAAGCGGGTGCCGACCGTGTCCTGCACAGGCTCGGCTCTGCTGGTGCCAGCATCGGTCTGCTGCACCACCAGCGTGGAAGACAGGTTCAATGCCTGCGGCTGCGCCAGGGCTTGCGGCGGCAACACGGACGACTGCACCTGCGTCACCGTGTTCTGAATCTGCTGCATCTGCGTGGTACTCACGCCTGGCGTGGTGGGCACGACGACAGGCGCGGCCGTAATGCTGGCGACTGCGCGCGTTTGCTCGGCAATGATGTAATTGCCAATATCGGCTCCGCCATAAACGCTGCTCAGATTAACCGTCTTGCTGGCACCAGCGGCCGCGTCAGAGAACAGGCCGGTCGAGCTTATCGTAATCACATCCGAACCGAACTTGCCGGCCAGCGTGGCATTGCCGGCATTGACCGTGGCCGCCGTGCTGCCGTCATACACTTTATCGGCTGCAGTGATGCCACTGACCGTAATCGATGCCGGTGTAATGCTGGCGGTCAGCACGTTGCGGTCGACGATATTGTAGTTGCCGGCATCGCTGCCGGTCAGCGCGTAGCCACTGACAGTCACCAATTTATTTTTACCAACATTTTTATCGGCAAAGGTAGCAGTTCGCGTACCGCCCAGCGAGACGATGTCGCGCCCCATGACGCCAGAAAGACTGGCGGAGCCGCTCAGTGCAGCCGTGGTCGTGGCGTCGTAGACCTTGTCGGTGGCAGTCAGGCCCGTCAGTGACAAATCAGCTTTGCGTATGGTGGCAGTGACGCCCGTCGGTTGCTTGACGGCGTAATTGCCGGCATCGGCTCCCGTCAAGATGTAGCCAGACACGGCAACAGCTTTATTCGCGCCCGCATCCTTGCTGGCAAATTGGCCAACAACCTGCCCTCCCAGGCTGACATTGTCCCCTGCGATCATGCCCGAATACGCCACATTCGCGGTATTCAAGCCCGCCGTCGTCGTCGCATCGTAGGTTTTATCCACGGCGCTGATGCCGGTCAGGGTGATGCCCTTGGCGGTCACCGTATAGCTGCTGCCAGCCGTGCCCAGCACATTGTAGTTGCCCGACAAACCGCCGTTGCCGCTGCTGCCCAGGACGAGGCCGGCTGCGCTGCCCAGCGCCGTGCCGGTTTGCACATTCTTGCTGGCCAGGTTGGACGCATCGCCGGCGCCGCCGACGCTGAAGGTTTGTCCGGCCACGCCCGTGGCCGTCAGCGAGCCGCCCGCCACTGCGGTGTTGCCATCATAGGTCTTGCTGCCGGACAGGACCAGGTCGGCCTTGCGGATGGTGGCCGTCACGCTGGCCGGCGGCACCACCTTGTAGTTGGCCGCATCCAAGCCCGTCAGCGCATAGCCAGTGACGGCAACGCTCTTGCCGCTGCCGGCGTTGGCGTCGGCAAAGCTGCCGCTGCCTGTGCCTACGACTGACACGTTATCGCTGAGCAAGGCGGTAACACTGGCGCTGCCGCTCAGTGTTGCGCCGGTGCCCGCATCATAGGTTTTATTCACGGCGCTGATGCCCGACACCACCAGGTCGGCCTTGCTGATCGTCGCCGTCAGACCTGTCGGTTGCGTGACGACGTAATTGCCGGCGTCCGACCCGCCCAGACTGAAGCCGGAGACGCTGACCGTCTTGTTCGCGCCCGCATCCTTGCTGGCAAAGCTGCCAACACCGTGGCCGGCCAGGCTGACGTTGTCCCCCGCGATCATGCCCGAGTACGCCACATTCGCGGTATTCAAGCCCGCCGTCGTCGTCGCGTCATAGGTTTTATCCACGGCGCTGATGCCGGTCAGGGTGATACCCTTGGCGGTCACCGTATAGCTGCTGCCAGCCGTGCCCAGCACATTGTAGTTGCTTGACAAGCCGCCGTTGCCGCTGCTGCCCAGGACGAGGCCGGCTGCGCTGCCCAGCGCCGTGCCGGTTTGCACATTCTTGCTGGCCAGGTTGGACGCATCGCCGGCGCCGCCGACGCTGAAGGTTTGTCCGGCCACGCCCGTGGCCGTCAGCGAGCCGCCCGCCACTGCGGTGTTGCCATCGTAGGTCTTGCTGCCGGACAGGATCAGATCGGCCTTGCGGATGGTGGCCGTCACGCTGGCCGGCTGCACCACCTTGTAGTTAGCCGCATCCAAGCCCGTCAGCGCATAGCCAGTGACGGCAACGCTCTTGCCGCTGCCGGCGTTGGCGTCGGCAAAGCTGCCGCTGCCTGTGCCTACGACGGAGACGTTATCGCTGAGCAGGCCGCTCACTGCGGCCGTGCCGCTCAAGGTCGCGCCGGTGCCCGCATCATAGGTTTTATTCACGGCGCTGATGCCCGATACCACCAGGTCGGCCTTGCTGATCGTCGCCGTCAGACCTGTCGGTTGCGTGACGACGTAATTGCCGGCGTCCGCCCCGCCCAGACTGAAGCCGGAGACGCTGACCGTCTTGTTCGCGCCCGCATCCTTGCTGGCAAAGCTGCCGACACCGTGGCCGGCCAGGCTGACATTGTCCCCCGCGATCATGCCCGAATAACCCACATTCGCGGCATTCAAGCCCGCCGTCGTCGTCGCATCGTAGGTTTTATCCACGGCGCTGATGCCGGTCAGGGTGATGCCCTTGGCGGTCACCGTATAGCTGCTGCCGGCCGTGCCCAGCACATTGTAGTTGCCCGACAAACCGCCGTTGCCGCTGCTGCCCAGGACGAGGCCGGCTGCGCTGCCCAGCGCCGTGCCGGTTTGCACATTCTTGCTGGCCAGGTTGGACGCATCGCCGGCGCCGCCGACGCTGAAGGTTTGTCCGGCCACGCCCGTGGCCGTCAGCGAGCCGCCCGCCACTGCGGTGTTGCCATCATAGGTCTTGCTGCCGGACAGGATCAGATCGGCCTTGCGGATGGTGGCCGTCACGCTGGCCGGCTGCACCAGCTTGTAGTTGCCCGCATCCATACCCGTCAGCGCATAGCCGCTGATGGCAACGCTCTTGCCGCTGCCGGCGTTGGCGTCGGCAAAGCTGCCGCTGCCTGTGCCTACGACGGACACGTTATCGCTGAGCAGGCCGCTCACTGCGGCCGTGCCGCTCAAGGTCGCGCCGGTACCCGCATCATAGGTTTTATTCACGGCGCTGATGCCCGATACCACCAGGTCAGCCTTGCTGATCGTCGCCGTCAGACCTGTCGGTTGCGTGACGACGTAATTGCCGGCGTCCGACCCGCCCAGGCTGAAGCCGGAGACGCTGACCGTCTTGTTCGCGCCCGCATCCTTGCTGGCAAAGCTGCCGACACCGTGGCCGGCCAGGCTGACGTTGTCCCCCGCGATCATGCCCGAGTACGCCACATTCGCGGCATTCAAGCCCGCCGTCGTCGTCGCATCGTAGGTTTTATCCACGGCGCTGATGCCGGTCAGGGTGATGCCCTTGGCGGTCACCGTATAGCTGCTGCCGGCCGTGCCCAGCACATTGTAGTTGCCCGACAAACCGCCGTTGCCGCTGCTGCCCAGGACGAGGCCGGCTGCGCTGCCCAGCGCCGTGCCGGTTTGCACATTCTTGCTGGCCAGGTTGGACGCATCGCCGGCGCCGCCGACGCTGAAGGTTTGTCCGGCCACGCCCGTGGCCGTCAGCGAGCCGCCCGCCACTGCGGTGTTGCCATCGTAGGTCTTGCTGCCGGACAGGACCAGATCGGCCTTGCGGATGGTGGCCGTCACGCTGGCCGGCTGCACCACCTTGTAGTTAGCCGCATCCATACCCGTCAGCGCATAGCCGCTGATGGCAACGCTCTTGCCGCTGCCGGCGTTGGCGTCGGCAAACGTACCCGTGGCGGCGCCACCCACCAGAGACACGATGTCGCCGCCGATCAGGTCGGACGACGAAATGCCCGCCCCGGTGAGCGTGGCGCTGGTCGTGCCATCGTAGGTCTTGTCACTGGCGGACAAGCCGCTGACGTTGATGCTTTTGGCCGTGATCGTCCCCGTTTTGCTGTCGAGGCCATTCAGGTAATAGTGCCGGCCAAAATGGGCAATCGTGGTGCCGCCGCCACTGAACGTCACGCCACTGATCGTCACAGCCTTATCGGTGCCAGCATTCTTGTCGGCAAAAGTGGCCGCCTGGCCGGCAGTATTGAGCGTCAGTCCGGTCGGCATGGTCAGCAAGCTGTTGAGCCCGGCCAATCCGGCGTTCATCGTGCCGTCATAGACTTTGGGTGCTATCGTACCGCTCAAATTGACTGCCATATAAGCAGTCAGCTGACCGGGATTGTTGATGTACAGCGTATAATCCGTCGGCGTGTCATAGCTGCTCGGGTTGTAATAGATGCTGACGGCGCTTGCACCACCTACGAGGAAAATATTGCTATGAATGGCGCTGGGATCGTCAAAAATGACCGTGCCCATGCCCCTGGCGCCATTGTCGGCCCTCAGCACGATGTTGCCGCCCCCTTGAGCCTCGATGCCTCCGCCAAGATCGTTGAACGTTCCCGCAAAAGGTACATTATGAGTTAATTTGAACTGAACATTGCGATAGGCACTCAGCGTCAGGGTCGTATTGCTGGTCCAGTTAGGGATACTGGGATAGCCGACGACGGAGTAGTCATTGCCGAAACCGATGCCATCGAGGATGATGATATCGCCATTGCCAGACCCGCCTGCGGTACAGGTCGTTCCCGTGCAACTGGCGGAGGCGCCGGTGGTCTTGATGGTCACGTTGCCATTATTGAGCGCCGTCGACAGGACGCGCGTGTCGACATTGATGCCGTAAGCATTTCCCCAGATACTGGCATTGCCGATCAGGATATCATCGGGATCGAGCAGCCACTCTCCCGCCACGCCATGGGGCGCAGCCGTACTGACGGAGGCGCTGGCGTTGACGTTCAAGGCCTTGCCGGAGGTTTCCACCTTGCCACCGTTGCCCGCAATCACACCGCCACGCGCCGTGATACTGCCATTGAATTGCGTGCTGTTATCGGACCAGACCGCCACATTGCCGCCATTACCGCGGCTGATGGCATCGGCCTTGATCGAGGCGCCAGCGTCAACCACGGTCGTGTGCGCGCGTTGCTCGCTGCCGCCACCGAGGAAACTGCCGCCGACCAATGCCGTGCCGCCGCCCTCGCCAGACACATCAATCGCGCTGCCTGCCGCCAGCTTGACCGTTCCGCCGAGCACCTTCACGGTGCCACCGCTTGCGCCGCCGCTACCGGACGCATCGAGTGTGCCGCTATTCGTCGCGCTGCCGGCACTGCCCGCCGCCAGCACAATCGAGCCGTTGACATTGTGCACACTGCGCGCCTGAACGATGCCCGTGTTATTGATCACGCTGGCCAGCAGCGCATCCCTGGCGCCGGCCGAGAGCCATACCGCGCCACCGTCGGCCTTGATGAGGCCGCCATTTTCGGCCAGGTTGTTCAGCGTGCTCTGCTTGACCTGCAAATTGACCAGGCTATCGCCAGAAAATGCCAGCGTGACATCGCTACCCGCACCCAGCGCCACCGCACCCGCACCCGCGTTGATGCTGCCCTGATTACTGACCGTATTGCCGATGAAGGCAACATAGCCGCCATGGGCCGCATTGATGGTGCCCTGGTTGATGATGCTGCCCGTGCCGCTGCCGCTGAAATGGCGGGTCGTGCCATTCAGGCCCGCATCGCTGATATCGAGCGTGGAGGCAACCAGGCCACCCACGTTGATGTGCGATCCTGCACCAAACAGCACGCCATTCGGATTGATCAGGTAGACCTGGCCATTGGCATTGAGCCGGCCGAAGAATTGGGTGCCATTCGTGTCGCTGATACGGTTGACGGCAATGGCGCTGGCCGACGGCTGGACGAAATTGACCGTCTCCTGGCTCGTGGTATTGAAAGACTTCCAGTGCAATGACAGGTTCTGGCTAGCTTGCGTCACCGTGGTGGTGGAACCGTTCTGGCTGATGGAGCCGTTGCCGGCCGTCACTTGGCCGCCTGTCGGCCCGGCCATGGCGACAGGGGTGGCGGCCAGCAAGGCGCTGAAGACAAGACTGCGATTGGCTGCCTTGCCCCTGCCCCTGGTGCGTTCCGGCACGATGACCCAGGCGTGGTGCACATGGCTCCAGATGAGTCGATAAATTCTGTTCATGGAAGCATGGCGCATGATGGTTTTCTCTGGTTGGCGGTTCGATGCGCCAATGGCGCACCGCTTGTTGCATGAATGTCAATTGGCAGAAACTTTGCCCAGGTGCTCGGCAACCCGGCGGTCTAGCGCCGGCTTCCACTCTGCCGGCATCACCTGATTGACCAGTTGAGCAATACGCTCGATCTCGGCCAGTGTTGCCGCATTGTTTGTGGTAGCTCTGGCAGCGCTGTTCCACATATAGATCTTCGCCAGGCTGGCCGGCGTCAGCGCACCAGTGGCCGGGTCGGGCGCGCTGTTGGCATACAGAATGGCCACCGGTAAATAGGCCGGGGCATACCCTTCGGCAGCCGCATGTTCCAGCCATGACAAGGCCAGCGCCGGATTCGCCTCGCCGCCCTCGCCCTGTCCCAGCATCACGCCCAGGCGGTATTGCGCCAGATGGTCGCGGTTTTCCGCGGCCTGCTGATACCAGGAACGCGCGGCTGCCAGATTCTGCGGCACTTCCGTGCCATCCTTGTAATAATCGGCGATGCGCAGCATGGCCGGTGCCGAGCCTGCCTGCGCCGCTTGCGCACACAGCTCCAGGCCGTGTTCGACATTCTTGCCGACGACCAGCCCGCTGATGTACAGTTGACCGGCCGAACAGAGCGCATACGCAATGCCCGCCTGCGCCGCCTTGCGGTACCATGCTTCGGCCGCCTTGCCGTCGGCTGCCTGTGCTATCCCTGTCGCCAGGCAATCGCCAAAAAACTGTTGCGCAGCCGGAATGTTGCCCTGTGCAGCCTTGCCGAACCAGGCGCAGGCCGCTGCCGGATTGCGTGCACGCCCCCATCCTTCGCGTTCGATCAATCCCAGATTGAATTGCGCCAAAGGATTGCGCGCGGCGACGCGCGCATACTCCTTGTAGGCGAGCGCATATTCGTGAGAGGCCAGAGCCTTGTCGGCCTGCTTCAATTCAGTGCTCAGCTCGCGCGGCGCGGCGCCGGCCTGTAACACGACAAGCAGCGGTGCGATCATTGCTGCAACAGCCAGGGTACGCAAAGTAAATACTCCAGATAAAGTCATCAGCGGTGGCATGCCCATCGACCTGCCACCGGTTCAAGGACGATCAGATCGCCAAGGACAAGCCTAGTCCCGGCTTGGATACATCCCATTGGTGGCCGCGATGTAGTACGTCAATGCAATGTAGGACGGCCTGTTATCAAATGCCGCGCCACCCCCGATGATGTTCGTTTGGCCAGTGGCCGTTGCGGTGCCGGCTACGGTGCCTGCCAGCGTCTGGGTGGGTATCGACACACTGGCCATGCTGGCAGGAACCGTGACCGACACGCTGCCGCCGCTGATGGCGCCGGCATTCAGCGTCGCATCCGGAGCCGATGAGGCATAGATGCTGGAGGAGGCAGCAGGTGCCTTGCCCAGGTAGGCGCCCGAAGGCGAAGCAGCGCCGTTGGTCGTATTGGCCACATTCATTTTCAAGTCCGTTACCGTGCCGGTGCCCGTGGCAGCGGCAATGGCTGCCGTGCCCTTCAGCGCAGGCAAGGTCAGGCTGACCGTCAGCTTGCTCAGCTCGACGGGAATGGTGCTCACCGTGAACATATGCGGTGGCAACTCTGCAACTGTCAGCTTGATGCTGTCGATCCCACCCTTGCCGCCGGCCATGTAGCTCTCGCCGTTGGCGCCAACCACGAACTTGCCGCGCAGATCAGGCAGCTTGAACATGGTCGTGCCAGTGCTGCCGTAAGTAGTGCCGATCAGCGAATACAGTGCCACATTGGCATTGATAAGCATGTCCCTCCCGTCGGCCACCACGTACTGCCGATTGAAATTGCCGAAATTGAATGGCACGGCCATGATGCAGATACTTGCCAGGATGGGTGTATCAGAACAGGCAAAACTGCTGGGTGTCCAGGCTGCCGATACGATGCCGGCGATCAGTGCGGCGCGAGAAAAGGGCTTCTTGACGACAGATTTCATGTTGTATTTCCCCTTGATGTGAAGCGAACGTCTTATGTGATGCGTAAATTTTCTGCATTGCCAGTGCGCTTTGACGTCATCGATGCACCTGCCCGTCACTAGCCGCTAGCGCCAGGATGAAGAATTTTTTCCAGAATGCTGACAATCGCCGCAATCCGGTGCGTGGCATCGTTGAATTCGATGAGGCCAGGAACAGTGGGGCCGTGTCCAACAGCAGGAAAATCCGGGCCGAGAATCTCGGAGATATACGCCTTCACATGCTGGTTCCCTGCCATGGTCAGATACGCGGCTGCCGTTGCAGGGGCAGGCCCTGGCGACCCGCCTGAAAATTGCGCGCTCGGCAGCGCGGCATACAGTGTTTTCGAAGCGGCCGAATCAGCCAATGCAGCCAGCACCACGCCATAAATCTGTTCCGGCAGCTTTACCCCGCCTTCGGCATCCGAGTTGCCATAAATGGTCAACAATTGAAGAAGGGTGCTCAGGGTCCAGGCATGCGGCACAATATCGTACTGATTGCGGATCAAGATGTTCCAGTTCTGCCAGGGTTTCTCTCCAGCAGCCTTGCGCGGAAAGGCATGGGCAAACCGCCTGGAAAAGCTGCCATTTCCAGGCGATGCTCCGGCGGTCGGATAAACCTGTACCCGATCAAATGCCGACAAGGCACCGTGTTCCTCCAGGTACAAGGCAAAAGTCGGGGCCAGAGCGCCGGCAAGGCTATGCCCGGTAAAGATGATGCGCGCGCCCTCGTTGACCGTGCCATTGAGCTGTCGAATAAAATCGGACAGACTGGTTTTTCCATGGGCCGGATCTGTAGGCGTCAACGCTGCGATATGTGCCACGCCAGTCGCCGTGCCTTTGGAAATGACCGGCATGAGAGAATCGTGAGAAATGACCGTGGCCGACGGTATTGCGGGATGGTATTGCGTCCAGCTGACAGTAGAAGACACGGTGAAATTTTCCACGATCCAGTCATAGCCGGATATCAAATTAGTGGCGGAAATGGCAACCACATGGGTTGCTGCCGTTGTCCCATCCTCAAATGTCACTGCCGGATTATAGAAAACCAGCGCCGCATTTTGCGCCACTCTGGACTCTGCTCCGCGCCATACGGCTGGCCCCCAGGCGATTTGCCAGCCGTCCCCCAGCCCCGCCGTAACCACCGGCAGGGGCAATGTCGCCTGTATATTCGTGGCAAGCTGGGCTTCCAGCGGGTCGCCATGCGTGCCCGGGGTATAACGCTCTTTGGCTATATAGTCAGAAGCCAGATTCGACAATAAGGACAGGGAAAACGTCTGCTGAAAAACATCAAAATTTGCTGACATGATCTCTTTCTTATCTAAGACTTTCGTGAATAAAACTGCATGCCGACGAGTGGAAACGGCGTTAAGTGTTGTATTCAGCGTGGTCTTCTGATTTATTTTTCTCGCCAGGATGAATACAGAGACATTTCATGATCTTTCAGGCGTTCCAATTTGCTCAGTATAGTGAGAGAGTTACTTAAATAACAAACCACCAATATCCACCAGAAGTGACCAATTGTGACGCCAGCTGCTTCCTTGTCAGGGACGACGGATGCAATGACCCGCCCTTCAATTCTTCGGCGACATCAGAGAAGCGGCATATTGCGAATGCTGTTTTAAATAGGGCACATTTATTGAAAGCGTCACCCGAGGGATTGAATAGTGACGAAGGAGGCTGTTCTTGAAGTTCTGATATTTAGGTAACATGCGTTCATACTTTGATGTAGATCAATCAATTTTCGAATCGCATGCAGCAGAATGTGATCATTCGCAAGTCTCTGTCGACCAGACTATGGCACAGCGCTTGGCAGGCGCATGCCTTGCCCTCAGCCCGGCGCCCTGCACTACGCCTAACCAACTTCATAAGGAATAACATGATCCCCACTACCATGAAAGCCGCCGTTGTCGAACAACTGGGCCAGCCCCTGGTGCTGCGCGACGTCCCCGTGCCGGTGCCCGGCCCCGGCCAGATTTTGGTCAAGACGGAAGCTTGCGGCGTGTGCCACACGGATTTGCATGCGGCGCGCGGCGACTGGACCGTCAAGCCTTCGCCGCCGTTCATTCCCGGCCACGAAGGCATCGGCCTGGTGGTGGCCATGGGCACGGGCGTGACCGAGGTGCAGCTGGGCGACAGGGTCGGCGTGCCCTGGCTCTACTCGGCTTGCGGCCATTGCGAACATTGCCTGGCCGCCTGGGAAACCGTGTGCGCCGAGGCGCAGTTCGGCGGCTACACCAAGAACGGCGGCTTCGCCGAATATATTCTGGCCGACCCGCGCTACGTCGCGCATATTCCAGCCGGGCTGTCCGCCGTGCAGGCGGCGCCCCTCATTTGCGCCGGCGTGACCAGTTACAAGGGCATCAAGGAAACGGGCGCGCGGCCGGGCCAGTGGCTGGCCGTGTCCGGCATCGGCGGACTGGGCCACCTGGCCATCGAATATGCGCTGGCCATGGGCTTGCGCGTGGCGGCCGTCGACATCGATGAAGGCAAACTGGAGCACGCACGCGCCCTCGGCGCCGAAGTGACCATCAATGCCCGCCAGGGCGATCCCGTTGCGGCACTGCGTAGTGCGACCGGTGGCGGTGCGCACGGCGTGCTGATCACGGCGCCATCCATCGATGCCTTCCAGCAAGGCGTGGCGATGACGCGCAAGCGCGGCACCTGCGTGCTGGTGGGCTTGCCGCCGGGCGATTTCCCGACGCCGCTGTTCGACGTCGTCGCCAATTGCGTAACGATACGCGGTTCCTTCGTCGGCACCCGCCAGGACATGGCCGAAGCGCTTGCCTTTGCCGCCAATGGCAAGGTCAAGGCTGGCATCGAATTGCAGCCGCTGTCGGCAATCAATGACATCTTCAGCCGCCTGGAGCAAGGCAAGGTTGCCTCGCGCGTCGTGCTCGATTTCAGCAGTAACTGATCAGTACTATAACCAGGCGGTGTATCTGTGCGACGGCAAGGAATTGCCCTTGCTATGATGGCATATCATAAAGGATACACCGATGAAAACCTCGCGCTTTTCTTCCCTCTCTTGCCTGCTGGCCTGCGCCGCCCTGGCCTGGCCGCTTGCTGCCAGCGCGGCCGACCAGTCCGCCCCCTCCCTGCCCGGACACTATTACCTGCAAGGCGTCATGGAAACGGGCTCCGAACTGCTGTTGAAAAAGGACGGCACCTTCGAATGGATGCTCAGTTACGGCATTACCGACCAGCAAGCCAGCGGCGCATGGAGTGTTGCCGGGGACACGCTGACCCTGGTGTCGGGTAACGGCGGCAAGGAGCCGCAGTTTCGCGTGTTCGAGGAAGCGGAAATGCGCATCCAGAAAGCTGCCGAAGCGGGCCAGTGGGTAGCCATCGTCGGCTTTCCCCGGCTGGGACCGATGGCCGGCGTGGAAGTGACGTTCGAGGCGCACAGCGGCAAGACAGCCACGGCCGTCAGCGCGGCGAACGGCGATGCCATCGTCCACATGCCAGCGTCGGAACGCTGGGTACGCGCCGGCTTGCGCCGCCAGGGTGCGCAGGCCGGCTATCAATGGCTGGCCGTGCCGCCCCCGCGCGCGCAGGAACGCATCGCCGCGTTCGCCGTCACCGACAGCCAGTGGCTGCGGGGTCAGGCGTTCCAGAAGCTGGCCTTGCGCGTCGTCAAGGGTGGCCTGCAAGTGGTCGATGCGGACAGCAGCCTGGCCAGAGGCCTGTACGCGAAACCGGCATCGAAGCAGTAACCTTCCCCCTCCCTCGTTCCATTCTCCAGGCACGCTGCCCCGGTCAAGAATATTGACCCGGTGGCGTCCACGCACGCCCGTGCGCCGTTGACACCCTGCACCGTCTGTCCTATAGTCGCCGGGTTAACAAGAAATGAGAATGAGAATCATGTTCATTAAAATGAAAAAATGGCTCGTCTGCTATCCGCTCGTGGCCGCCAGCCTCAGCCTGCTGCTGGCCGGCGGCGCGCAGGCGCAAGTGGCCGATCCTGGCGCCGGCGCCAAGCAGTTGTGGCAATTGATTGATTACGTTGCCGTCGATTACAGCGGTGCCATCGAGCATGGCAAGGTCGTCAGCGAAGCGGAATACGCGGAAATGCTCGATTTTACCGACAATGCGACGACGCAGATCGCCGCCCTGCCCGCCCACGCTTCGAAGGCGGCCATCGCCGCCGCCATCGCCGAATTGCGCGCGGCCGTCGTCGCCAAGGCCGATGGTGTGGAAGTCAAGCGCCTGGCGCACCACGCGAACGGCTTGCTGATTGCTGCCTATCCGATTCCCGTAGCGCCCAAAGTACTGCCCAATCTGGCGCGCGGCGCAGCCCTGTATGCGGCCCAGTGCGCTTCTTGCCACGGCGTGGCCGGTGGTGGCGACGGTGCGCTGGCGGCCAGCCTGGAACCGAAGCCGATCGCCTTCACGGATGGCGAACGGGCGCAGTCGCGCAGCCTGATGGCGCTGTACCAGGTCATCTCGCAAGGCGTGGCCGGCACCTCGATGGCCAGTTTTGGCCAGCTGTCCGAAAACGAGCGCTGGGACCTGGCCTTTTTTGTGGGTGGCATGTCGCACGACGCGGCGGCGCGCGCGCACGGTGAAAAGCTGTGGCAAGACGATGCAAGGGCCAAAAACCTGTACGCGGACCTGGCTGCCGTGACGACCCTGACGCAGGAAGCGGCGGCATCCAAACTGGGCGCGGTCGAGGCGCAAGCGTTGACGGCGTACGTGCGCAGCCATCCCGACAAGGCCGAGGCGCACAAGCCGGCCGGCCTGGCCCTGTCGCGTTTGCGCCTGGCCGAAAGCCTGGCCGCCGTGCATGCGGGCGACCGCGCGGCCGCTACGCGCCTCGGCCTGTCGGCCTACCTGGACGGTTTCGAACCGATCGAGCCGATGGTCGGCGCGCGCAACAAGTCCTTGCTGCTGGCCGTGGAAAACGCCATGCTGGCCTACCGTTCCGCCGTTGCCAAGGGCACGGTGGCCGACGCCGAAGCGGCGGGCGAAAAGCTGCAACAACTGTTCAGCCATGTGGAAGCGGAACTGGGCGACGCCAAGGCCGAGCCGATGACGACCTTTATCGGCGCCCTGACGATCTTGCTGCGCGAAGGCGTGGAAGCGCTGCTGATCGTGATCGGCATCATCGCATTCCTGCGCAAGGCCAAGCGCAACGACGTGCTGCCGTATGTGCATGGCGGCTGGGTCAGCGCGCTGGTGGCGGGCGGCCTGACCTGGGTAGCGGCAACGTATCTGGTGACCATCAGCGGCGCCAGCCGGGAAGTGAGCGAAGGGCTCGGTTCCGTGTTTGCGGCGCTGGTCCTGCTCAGCGTGGGCTTGTGGATGCACCAGAAGAGCAGCGCCGGACGCTGGCAGGAATACCTGCACGAGAAACTCACGGCAGCGATGAGCCGGCGCTCCGCCTGGGGCTTGTTCGCCCTGGCCTTCATCGCCGTGTATCGCGAAGTCTTTGAAACCGTGCTGTTCTATTCCGCCCTGGCGGCGGACGGCAATGGCGGCGCCCTGCTGGGCGGCTTCCTGGTGGCCATCGTGCTGCTGGTCGCGATCGCCTGGGCCTTGCTGCGCACCAGCGCCCGCATGCCGATCGGCAAGTTCTTCTCGTGGACATCCGCGTTCGTGGCCGTGCTGGCCGTCATACTGATGGGTAAAGGTGTGGCCGCGCTGCAGGAAGCGGGCTGGGTCGGCGTCAGCCCCGTCGATTTCATGCGCATCGACGTGCTGGGCATCCTGCCCACGGCCGAAACCCTGCTGGCGCAGGCCGCCATCCTGGCCATCATCGTTGCCGGCTACGGCTGGAACCGCGTGTCCGCAGGCAAACGCAAGCTGGCCTGAGCCTGAAACATGCCGGCCCGGCAAACAGCCCCCGATAGCCTCAAGCAGCTGTCGGGGGCTGTTACATTGCGGCTAGTTATCATGCAAAGTCGGCAGGCGACTTCGCGTGGCTGTGTACTCTTATTCGTGCCAGCGAGGTCTCGCACACCACGCTGTCGTCGATGACAGCTTGGCGCAACCGCAGTGGCTGAAACGCTGGCGCAAGCTGGGCGAGCCGGGCTTTCGCTTCATCAATGGCCGCAATGGCCAGCCCCGCTCGCTGGAACCGCGCCAGTTCGGCGGCTTGCCGGGCGCGCTGCGGGCGCAGATCAGCAATTTTCTGTCAAAATAGGCGTGGTCTCAGGCGACCATGCAGCAACTGGCGCGCCAGCTGTACTACCTTACCAGTAACCGAGCAATTTCCACCAGGTCGTGCCGACAACGGCAAAGATCAGCAATTCCACCACGCACATGATGAAACCGACGCGCCACCAGTTGCCCATCGTCACGAAACCGCTGCCGAAGATGATGGGCGACGTGCCTGTCGCGTAGTGGGTCAGGGTCATCATGATGGCCGAGCCGGCCGTCATCATCAGCATGAACGGTACGTGGTATTCGGCGGGGATCAGATGCAGGCCCACCGTCAGGAAGGCCAGCAGCATGGCGCTGATGTGGGCCGTCGTGCTGGCAAAGAAGTAATGCGAGAACACGAACACCAGCACCAGGACGGCGGCAATCGGCAGCCAGTCCATGCCGCTGGCGACGATGGCCGCCTTCATGCAGGCCGAGAACCAGGCGATCACGCCCGTCTTGTTCAACTGCTCGGCCATCATCACCAGCGCGCCGAACCACACGAGGGTATCCCAGGCGCTCTTTTCGGATAGCACGTCGTCCCAGTCGATGGTGCCCGTGATAATCAACACGAACAAGCCGACAAAGGCCACCACCGTCGCATCGAGCGAAAACGCGGGGCCGAGCAGCATGGCAGGCACGTTCGCCCACAGCAACAGCAGTAGAGCAAAAGTGCCCAGCATGACTTTTTCCGATGGCGACAGCGGGCCCATGCCCTTCAATTCCGCCTTGGCGTAGGTGACGGCGTCCGGCGTGGCTTTCAATTCCGGCGGCGACAGCCAGTAGATCATCAGGGGCATGACCAGCAGGCACACCAGGCCCGGCAGCAGCATGCACAGGGCCCAGGTGGTCCACGTCAGGTGGAAACTCTGGCCGCTGGCCTTGGCCACGAAATCGACCACCAACGGATTGGGCGCCGTGGCCGTCAGGAACATCGCCGAGGTAATCGGGTTGGCGTGATAGTTGACGAGGGCCAGATACGTGCCCACTTTACCTTCCGTGCCCTTGGCAGGGTCCGAATCGAAGGCGTTGGCGATCGATTTCATGACGGGGTGGACGATGCCGCCACCGCGTGCCGTGTTACTCGGCGTAAATGGCGCCAGCACCAGTTCGCAAATCGCCAGGCCGTAGCCGATGCCCATGGTGCGCTTGCCCAGCCGGGAAATGAACAGCAGGCCGATGCGGCTGCCCAGCCCCGTCTTTTTCAGGCCGCGCGAAATCAGGATCGCCACGACGATCAGCCAGATCAATGGATTCGAAAAACTGCTGAGCGCATCCGTGATGGCGCCCTTGGACGAGGTCGACGTCACTTGCGACAATGACACGATGACGATGGCCATCATGGCCATCACGCCGATCGGCATGACTTTTAATATGATCGCCAGGATGGTGGTGAGGAAAATCGCCACCAGGCCCCAGGCCTTGGGCGTCAAGCCGTCCGGCGCCGGCAGCAATAGCATGCTCACCAGCAAGGCGGTGCAAATCAGGGCGGGGACGAGGCGGAATGGGACGGCTTGCTTGAAATGCAGGAACATGGCGCGCACTGTTTTATACATCTTTATTACCTTTCGCTATGGGGTCAGGCATCGTGGCAAGCGGCATGGTGCGCGCAGAGTCTTGGGCTGGCGCGCAGGAAAAACGCACCTTCAACGATGACAGATGCCCAACAATTCTGTTCGGCAATATCATACACGCAAGGCGCCCCCGTCCCCGGCTCCATTCGTTGGGCCTTTCCCGGCAATTGCAAAATCGTTGACCTGCGAGCGACATTTCTCACATAATCGCCCCTCATGCTATCAAACCGACAAGGACGCCATTGCAAGCCCGCAACCATCATATCGACGCCCTGCGCGGCGCGGCCATCCTGTGCGTGCTGCTGCTGCACTTCGCGCTGGCCTATGGCTTGAAGAACAGCCCGCTCGTCGTTCTGCCAACTTGGCTATTGAAAGCCGCCTACCAGGGCAATTACGGCGTGACCATGTTTTTCGTCATTTCCGGCTACCTGATCACCTCGACCTCGCTACGCCGCTGGGGCGACCTGGCGCGCATCGACCTGGCGGCGTTTTATGCGTACCGCATCGCCCGCCTGCTACCGTCTCTGCTGCTGGCCCTGTCCCTGATCGTGCTGCTGGGCGTGCTGGATGTGCCCTTCTTTGCCAATTCCGATGGCGGCAAGGACTTGCCAGCCAGCTATTTCGTCATCGCCATCGCTTCCGTGCTGACCTTCTGGCACAACGTGCTGATGCAAAGCGCCGGGTATTTCAATTACTGCCTGAACGTGTACTGGTCGCTCTCGGTCGAGGAAATGTTTTATCTGCTGCTGCCGCTGTCGTGCCGCTTCCTGCGCCAGCGTCACCGGATCATGCTGCTGTGCGGCGTCGCCATCGTGGCCGGTCCCGTCTACCGCAGCCTGCATGCGGGCAACGAAATCTATTTCATGTATGGCTATGTCGCCTGTTTCGACGCCATCGCCATCGGCTGCCTGACCGCCCTGCTGACGCAACACTGGCAGCCGGGCGCGCGTGCCGGGCAACTGTTGCGCTGGATAGCGGGCCTGGCCCTGGCGGCCGTGTACGTGCGCGGCATCGGCGGCCATGAAGCCTTCGGTTTCAGCGCGATCGCGCTGGCCAGCGCCACCTTCATCGTGGGCGCCACGGCGGGCCAGGCGGCCAGCCAGGGCCGCCCCGGCCCGCTGCAATGGCTGGGACGGCACAGCTATGAGCTGTACCTGTTCCATATCATCGTGCTGGCTGCCATGCGCAATGTGGTCGACAAGGCGGGCCTGGGCTACGCGGAGCGCCTGCCATGGCTGGCGCTGTTCCTGGCTGCGACCGCGCTGGCGGCCGCCCTCGTCGCCCGCTGCGTGTCCGAACCGGCCAATACAGCCCTGCGCCGGCGCTTCCGGGGCGTCGCCACGGCCGCGCCTGCACGCGCTGGCGGCAGTCCTGGAGCGGCGCCTTGAAAAAGTGAGCCAGGTCAAGAGAGCGCGTGCCCACCGCCCGTTTCCGGGCGAATTTCAGCCCAGCCTTACCATTCGCACTATAATGTTGGCACCGTGTGCGGCAGCATTGGCGGCGATAGACGGTAACAATTTCGTGTGGACGCCAGTACAATAGCGTCTGGGCCTACACAGGGTTTCACTTTTGCCAGCAGTTGCCAGCAACTAACCATTTTTTTGACCAGCCAACAAACACTATGAGTTCGATGAATGAAGAGCGCGTATTAAGCGTGCACCACTGGACGGATACCCTGTTCTCCTTTACCACCACGCGCGACCCGTCGCTGCGTTTCTCGAATGGCCATTTCACCATGATCGGCCTGCGCGTCGATGGCAAGCCATTGCTGCGCGCCTACAGTATCGCCAGCGCCAATTACGAAGACCATCTGGAATTTTTCAGTATCAAGGTGCCGGGCGGCCCCCTGACGTCGCGTTTGCAGCACTTGCAAGTGGGCGACACCGTCATCGTTGGCCGCAAGCCGACGGGCACCCTGGTGTCCGACTACCTGCTGCCAGGCAAGCGCCTGTACATGCTGTCGACGGGCACGGGCCTGGCGCCGTTCCTCAGCATCGTGCGCGATCCGGACATCTACGAGCGCTTCGACCAGCTGATCCTCGTGCATGGCGTGCGCCAGGTCGATGAACTGGCCTACCGCGAGCTGCTGGAAGAGCATCTGCCGAAACATGAATTCCTGGGCGAAATGGTCAGCGACAAGCTGCGCTACTACCCTACCGTGACGCGCGAAGACTTCCGCAACATGGGCCGCATCACGGCACTGATCGAGAACGGCAAACTGGCCGAAGACCTGGGCTTGCCAGAGCTGAACCCGGCCGAAGACCGCGTCATGATCTGCGGCAGCTCGGACATGCTGCGCGACCTGAAAGAGATGCTGGAAGCGCGTGGCTTCAAGGAAGGCAATACCTCGACGCCTGGCGACTTCGTGGTCGAGCGCGCGTTCGCCGAGAAGTAATCCGCAACGCCTCCAAGGGCCCGGTCCCGCCGCACATTGCGGCGGCGCCGGGCCTTTTTCATTGGCGCTTCAGCGGTCCTTCGCTGCCCCGCGCTGGTACTGCAAGCCATTCATGAAGCGCTGCACGGGCTGGAAGTCGCCGCTGAGGATATCGTCATGCGACGCGTAATATGTGCAAAGCGGCTGGGATAGCGCATGTCATAGCTGGGATGGCCACCCAGCAAGTACACCACGTCCCTTACCGTAGTTGATGAAATCGCTTTCATCGGCCTCGCCCGCCAGCAGTCCGGCAATGCTGAACAGGACACGGCAAAACAGCATCAGCATGGAGGGACAGGTACCAGGCATTCAAGGGGAAAGCGGCCCTCACGGACGGGCCAGCGATCGTAGCGTAGTCCCTTGCTGCCTGTACCACCATTTCACGCGTGCTCCTGACATAAATTGTCAGTGCTTTCTATTATGCTTTCGGCACCAACAGGCTAGCCAGCCTGTATTAATATTGACATCTCCACCTGCGACAGGACTTTTCATGACACGTGCCATCACCATACTGACCGAGAACTTTGCCGATTGGGAAACCGCCCTGATCAACTCCACGGCGCGCCTGTATTACGGCTTTTATACGCAGTTCGCCACGCCCGGCGGCCTGCCTGTCACCTCGTCCGGCGGCATGCTGGTCACGCCGCAACTGGCGCTGGAAGCCATTTCGCTCGATGAACTCGACTTGCTCATGGTGTGTGGCGGCAGCCACTGGCAAAGCGGCAAGGCGCCCGACCTGGGGCCCCTGCTGCGCGCCGCCCGCGACAAGGGCGTGGTACTGGCCGGCATTTGCGATGGCACCCGCGTGCTGGCGCAGGCGGGCGTGCTCGACAACGTGCGCCACACCTCCAATTGCGCCGACAACCTGAGCGATGTCGGCTATGCGGGCGCCGCCCTGTACCAGGATGTGCCTTGGGCCGTGGCCGACCAGCGCATCATCACGGCGCCAGGCACGGCGCCCGTCACCTTCACGCAAGAAGTCTTGCGCGCCCTGGGCATAGATGACGAGAATCTGGCCGCTTACCTGGCCATGCATGGGGCCGAGCACGGCAAGGCTGCGGCTGCCCAGGCAGCCCGTTAGTCGGCAACCAGCACGCGCAGACGCGCCACGGCGTGCTTGTTGCCGGGGTCCAGTTCCAGCGAACGGCGGTAATGCGTGATGGCCAGCGCCGTGGCGCCGTCCGCCTCGTACGCTTCGGCCAGGCTGTCGTGGCCGTTCCCCCGTTGCGGGTAGAGTTGCACGCCAAGCTGGAAAACGGCGACCGCCTGTTTCGGCTGCTGCCGGCGCAGCAGACGGTAGCCCCAGGCATTCAAGTCGTCTTCGGTGGGCGCAGACAGGCCATGCTGGCGCCGGATGGCCGCCAGTTTCTTGTCCAGCCCGTCGAAACTGTCGCTGACCGCGGTGTTGCGCAGCAGATGCGCGGCATACGCGCCGCCGCGCTGCTGGCGCAGGGCGGGAATGTAAAAGCCGGCGACGGTATCGATCAGCTGTTCCGGCTGGCCGCCGGCCAGGTTGCTGAGGATAATGACGGCCAGGCCTTCGTCCGGATACACATAAAAGGCAGAGCGGGCGCCGCCGATGCCGGCCACGGCGCGGTGCTCATCGCGGCCGATGGTGGGCCAGCCCAGCGCCCAGCTCGCCGGTTTGCCGTCATTCAAGCTGGTCGGTTGCCACAGCCTTGCCACGCTGGCCGGTGCCAGCAAGCGCCCCGACTGCAGCGCGATGAGCCAGTTCGCCAGCTCGCCCGCATTGCTGTTGATGCCCGCCCCCGCGCGCATGAATACGGGGAAATCCTCGTTCACGTTGCGGTAGCCGTTGCCGCCCCTGTCCAGCAGGTAGGAACTGGCCTTGCCCACGACCACGTCCTTCGCATCGCCAAAGCCGCTGTGCGGCATGCCCACCACGTCAAACTGCTGACCCTGGATGAAGGAGACAAAGGGCTGGCCACTTTGCCGCTCGATCAATTGTGCCAGCAACACGTAATTGGTCTGGTTATAGCGATAGCGCTCGCCTGGCTGGGCTTCCACCGGCAGCGCCTGCACGGCTTTCCACGCCGCGTCGGCGTCGTCCGGCTGCGGCCCCACCAGCTTGCCGCTGCGCTGGTCCAGCACATCGGGCAAGCCCGAAGTATGGTTGAGCAATTGGGTCACTGTCACGGCTTGCCAGGCTGAAGGCAAGCCCGTCAGGTACTGGCCGATGGGCGCGGCCAGATCGATCTTGCCCTGTTGCACCAGTTGCATCACGGCCACGCCCGTAAACGCTTTCGTCGCCGAATTGATGGAGAACAGGCTGGCGTCCGTCACCGGCACCTGGTATTGCAGGCTGGCCAGGCCGAAATTGCGCTTCAGCACGACCTTGCCACGCTGTATCACAGCCAGTTGCAGGCCTGGAATCTGGCGCTCCTGCATTTCGCTGCGCAAGAAGGCGGCAAGATCCTGTTCCGCGCGCAAGGCCTGCGGCCCGCTGGCGGGGGCGGCATTAGCGGCTGCGGTGACGGGAGCGGCAACGGCGGCAAGCGCCATGACCAGCAGGACAGACGGCAGGTGTGGGTTCAAGATGCGGCTTTCAGCAAGAGAAAACGGAACAGCAGCATCCCATACCTATTTATCAACGTCAACGACAATCTTACAGGTAAGAAAGTTACTCTTCCAGCCACACGTCTTCATAGCCTTCGCGGTCGAGAATGAATTTGGCGCCGCTGGGCAAGGCCAGGTAATCGACCACCTGCGGCAGCATCTCGCGCAGGTGTTCCGCATGCAGGGGCTGGTAAAAGCCGCTGGCATCGTCGTGTTCGCCGCAGTGGATGAACCAGCTGATGGTGCCATTTTCCGGCAGCACGATGCGCGTGCCGTAGATGGGCGATTGGTCCAGGCTGCCGATGGCCAGGGCCACCATGGGCTCGGACGCCTGCGCCGGCAAGCCGAATTTGTCGCAGATGCGCTGTTGTGTTTCGCTGATCAGTTCAGTCATGGTGCTCTCAGGATCCGATGTAGTGGTAACGCAGCCGCAACGCGCCATCGTGGCCGGACATTTCCAGGTGCAAGGTTGCTTCGCCCGGCTTGCCATCGGCCAGCAACAGGCATTCCAGACCCAGCGGCCCCGCGTCGGTGGCATACACATCGACGGCAGGACGGCCGCCCTTGCCCGGCATAAAGGCCTGCGCCAGCGGTGCCAGCGACAGCGCCTGGTTTGCCGAAAAATAGCTGTCGAGCATCTCGAGGATCTCCTCGGCCACGGCTGGCGACAGAGACCAGTCGCGTTGCAGCGCAACAGGATCGCGCCGGTCGAGCGTGTGCACGAAGGCGGCCGCCTGTGCATATGCCTGTTGCCGCAGGCTGTCGGTCATGCTCATTTCCATGCTGCGACTCCTCTCTTTTGAACAGGCGCCATTATAGTGCGCAGCCTGTTGCATGCCACACTCTTGCCATGCCAGCAGTTGCATGACAGTACGGCATCCCTGTAAAGTGGGCCACGATGAAAAAAACCTACCATGGCAGTTGTCACTGCGGTGCCGTGCGCTTCGCGGCCGAGATCGACCTGGCGATCCCCAGCCTGCGCTGCAACTGTTCCTTTTGCCTGAAGGTGCGCTGCTGGGCCAGTCTGGTGCCGCCCACGGCCTTCCGCCTGCTGGCCGGAGAGGCGGACTTGAGCGAATACCGCTTCGGCGCCGGCCGCGAGCGCCACTATTTTTGCCGCCATTGCGGCGTGCGCCCGTTTGGACACGGCGATTCTGCCGGCAGCGGTGCGTTTGTCGGCATCAGCGTCAGTTGCCTCGATGACGCGTCGGTGGCTGAACTGGCCCAGGTGCCAGTCACCTTTATCGATGGCAGGCATGACGAGTGGGACACGCCGCCGCAGGAAACACGGCATCTGTAAAAATGCAATGCAGAAATGGTTGTCACGCACCACGGAGTTTTCCTACGTGGCGACAGCGAGTACCCCTATGGTTAAGCCAACGTCAGGCAGCGAAAATGGCCTTAACGGTGCTGCACGGCGGGTGCCGCACGGTGCCGGAGGCCAGCAGGCAACAGCATCCTTATCCATCCTCACGCCATCCTTGGTGCGGATGATGGCGCAGACTAACCATAGGGGTAACGATCATGACTTCAAACAGCAACGACAAAAGTGGCAAGCAGTCGAGCAAACCACAATCGGGCAATCAACAGTCGGACAAGCCATCCGGCAACCGCCAGTCATCTGGTGGCACCCAGGGCGGCAAGCCGGACCAGCATGTCGAGGCGGGCCGCCAAAGCCACAAGAATGACGGCAACAAGCAATCTGCTTCGCAACAAATGGGCCTGGGCAGGAGCGCCAGCGAACAAGCGGGTTCCGGCGCCGGTTCGCGCGGCGGCGCGCATGAGCAGCATGTGGAAACGGGACGGGAAACGGGACGTCAAAGCCACAAGCATGATGACAAATCCTGAGTGCCGAATCGTATGATTGCCGGCAAATCTGCCGGGACTCCGCTATAGCATGGACCGGTGCGGCAGTGCCGTGCCGGCCCATGGGTACCGTAGGGCCAGGCCCGCCATTTCATGGGCGGTCCGACGGGTGACGTGCGAAAGGCCGTTGTCTGGATCCGCATTCTGGGTGATAATTACGCCCATGAACGATACCACCACCTTACCCCCATTGCCCGATCGCCTGTCGATCGACCCTAGCAGCCCTTACCACGTTGCAGCCGTGTTCGAGAATGACGTCGGCATCCGCTTCAACGACAAGGAACGTCTTGACGTGGAAGAATATTGCATTAGCGAACGCTGGATCAAGGTCGCTTCCACCAAGTCCCTCGACCGCCGCGGCCGTCCGCTGCAGATCAAGCTGAAGGGCAAAGTCGAAGCGTTTTACCGCTAAGCAACGCCTATAGTTGTCATCGAGGCCGATTTCCATCGGCCTTTTTTACGTCTGCAGGTATTGCTCGGCCGCGTAGCGATCAAGCCGCCGGTGGTGGCTGGTAAGCGCAAAAGCCCGGCCATTGGTCGCGGCTGTCGCACACTTTCAGGCAGCCTTTATTATCCTTGAACGTGGCGACAACCTTGATGGGGAAGCCATATTTTGGCGTCGTGGCCAGGAAGGCGGACGGGCAGCTTTTCTCGTTGCTGAAGCGGAAAGTGATTTCTTCGCGGCGGCCCTTGCGCTCAAAGCCCAGCATGAACGTTTCATTGCTGTTCCACTGCGCCTTGCCCGGCACACGGAAGCGGTAACGCGGACTGCCCGGCTGCTGGCCTTCGAGTTTCTGGCCGAAGACGCGGCTGCTGGCCGTGGCAGTCTCGATCTTGGCAACCGGATACACCACGGCAAACATGTAAGTGCCAGCGAAACCCTGGTCGAAACCGAGTCCGTTCTGGTAGAACGGCACGACGATATGCGGCGCGCCCCCGTATTCCACCGTGTTGCGGGCCGTCACGCGCGACGTCAGCTTGTCATCGGGCGCTTGCTCGAAGACCACGTCCAGTTCCAGCAACGCCTGTTGCTTGTCGATATCTTGTGCCAGATAATCCTTGGGGAACATTTCGCCGTGCACGCAGCCGGCCAGCAAGGACGCGGCGAGGCAGCCGGCGAGAAGTTTAGGGTTTGTCATGGCTGTTTTCCTTCCGGCGGCGTTGAACTGAGGCCCAGCCCCGTCACTTGCCAGCCATTCTTGCCTTGTTTCCATTGAAATTGCTGGCCGAACCAGGCCAGTTCCAGCTCGCGCCGGATGCGGTTCGAATCGGTGCGGCCCTGGCGCGCCTTGATGGCGGCGCCCGCCTGTTCGGAAGCCGCCTCCGACAAGGGCTTCAACCACCGTTGATAGGTGTCGGGCGGCAAGGCCAGGACCCCGGCCACGCCGTCGTCGCGCGTGGCAACGATGACTTGCAACTTGGTCAGTTTCCTGGCGAGATAGGCGCCGCGCAGCCCGTCGGGCGAAACGGAGACCAGCATGGCGGGCGCGTAATCGCCAGTGACGGTGTCCGGCATGTCAAACCACAGCAGCTCGCCCGTGCCCGTATCGAGCGCGCGGCCGTCGCGGGCAAACAGCAGTACTTCGGGACGGCCCGGCTGCGGAACGCCCCATTCGGGGTCGCGCTCCGTGCGCACCATGCTGTCGCGCTGCATGGGACTGAGGGGGCGCATCAGCGGTTCGCCATTCTGCACGGCGATGAGTATGGTGCCCTGCCCCGTATAACCCTTGGTAAACGCCAGCAGCATGGGCTGGCCCTCGCGCGTGGCTTTGAGGGGGCGCACTTCCACCACTTCGCGCGCGCCGCCGGGCCAGTAGCCGTGCTGGCGGAAAGACAAAGTGACGAGCGAGTCGTGGCGGTCATTCGTGACGACAAAGTCGCCGTATTGCTTGGTCACCGGCACATACGGCGCTTGCGCCTGCGCGGCAGGCAAGATGGCGGCAACCAGGGTGGCGGCGGCCGCCAGACGACATAAAGATAGGGACAGCATGGCATCCTGTAAAGGTCGCACGGGGCGAAGGATGCACATCATAGACGATTCCTCGCCAGCAACACTGTCCGGTAGGAAACATCAATGGCGCTGGATTTCGATCAGCTCGATTTCGAACAGCTTCGGCCACAGTTTGCCCGTGACAAACAAGCGCTTGCCCCGTGCATCCCAGGCGATGCCGTTGAGCACGGCGTCGGGATTGGCCGTGCCCCGCTGCCCCGGCGGCAGCAAGCCCGTCAAGTCGATCCAGCCAACAACTTTTCCGCTGACCGGGTCGATGCGGGCGATCACGTCGGCGCCCCACACATTGGCGTACAGTTCGCCATCGACCATTTCCAGTTCATTCAGGCGGTCGATGGGGCGGCCTTCCGCCTTCACCTCGAAGCGGCGCGCCTCGGCCAGTGTTTTCGGATTGAGCACGCGGATGGCCGAAGTGCCGTCGCTCATGTAGACGAATTTGCCATCGCTGGCCAGGCCCCAGCCTTCGCCCTGGTAGCTGAAAGTGCGTTTGAGTTTGAACGTCTTTTGGTCGAACACATAGCCGGTCTGCGATATCCACGTCAGGCCCAGGATGTCATCGCCCACGTCCGTGATGCCTTCGCCGAACACTTTTTTGTCGAGCATGCTTTTCTGTAGGACCTTGCCCGTCGTCAATTCCACCTTGCGCAGCGAGGACTGGCCATTCTGGCCCGTGCTTTCATACAGGTACCCATCCTTGAACAGCAAGCCCTGGGTGAAGGCCTGGGGGTCGTGCGGATAAGTATTCTTGACGAAATAACCATACACGGGAAGCGCGGCCTGGGCGTAGCCCATTTCGCTCATCAGGCCCACGGTGCATAACAATCCCAGCAGCAGCGAGGCGGCGGTGCGTTTGATTTTGACTGTAGCCTTGGCTTTAACGTTGATGTTCATCTGGTCGGGCGGAAGTTGGCGTACGCCTATTGTAAACGTGCCGCGTCTGCCATGCGCGCCCTGACGAGGTCCAGCCAGGCGCGCGCAGCGAACGACAACCGCCCGCCGCGGCGCCAGGCCAGCATCAGATTCCATTCCACGGGCGGGCCAGCCAGGGGAATGACGGCAAACTGCGCAGCATCAAGCGTGTCGCAATACATCTTCGGCAGCAGGCAGATGCCCACGCCTAGCCGCACCAGCGAGGCGATGAAATCCCACTGGCCGCTGCGGCCCGTGATGCGCGGGGCGAAACCGGCCCGCTGGCAGGCGTCCTGCACGATATCGTTCAGGGCAAACGCGGCGCCATAGAAGATGAATGGACTGTCGGCTAGCTCGGCCAGGGCCACCGAGGCGCGCCCCTGCCACGGCGAGCCGGGCGCGGCTAGCAGGCACAGCGGAGAGCGCACGAGGGGCAAGGCGTCGAAATCCTGCCAGGTGGCCGCATTGCCCGGATAGTCGAGCATGGTGCCCAGCTCCACCGTGCCGGTGCGCAAGTCGCGCTCGATGGCTTGCGTGCCGCTTTCATACATCTTCAGCTCGATGCCCGGATAGCGCTGATGGTATTCGGCCAGCCATGGCGCCAAGGTGGAATGCGTCTGCGGTGACACGCCCACGCGCAACTCTCCCCGCTCCAGCTCTTGCAGGTCGCGCAATTCCACCTTCAGTTCCGCGTGCAGGGCCAGCAACTCATGCGCGCGCGCCAGCACCACCTTGCCGGCGTCCGTCAAGGTAAAACGCTTGCCGGCGCGGTCCAGCAAGGCCAGGTCCAGCGACTGCTCCAGCTGTTGGACCATCTTGCTGACGGTGGGCTGCGTCACGTGCAGCTTGGCGGCCGCGCGCGTAAAACTGGCTTGCTCGACCACTTCGACGAAGTAGCGCAAGGAGCGGATATCCATGAGGCATTCCAATATCGAATGATAATCATGAGTTTAAGTCATTTTATCTTTTGATGTGCGGTCACTACAATGAAGACTTCCCCCAGCCGTTTGAAAGCCCGCCGTGAAAGCCCCTGCCCTGCAACACCCTGTCTCGACGCCCTTGATGCATGCCCACGCCTGGCGCCAGCCCGTGCAGACCGCGTGGCAAGTGGGCATCTTGATTGCCGCCTGGTGGTTGGCCGACGCGGCCGCATCCGCCCTGCACTTGCCGTTTTCCGGCGGTGTTGTGGGACTGTTCGTGCTGGTGGCCCTGCTGCTGTCGGGATGGGTGCGTCCGGCCGCCATCGAACTGGGCGCGAACTGGTTGCTGGCCAACATGCTGCTATTCTTTATCCCGCTGGTCGTCTCCGTGGTGCAATTTACGCAACTGTTGAAATCGCAAGGTCTGATGCTGTTCGTGAATATCGGCCTGGGCTTTGCCAGCGTGATGCTGGCCACGGCGTTGACCGTGGAATGGGTATGCCGCTATGAACGCAAGTTGCGCCTGCAAAAACTCGTGCGCCAGCGCACAGCCAGGGCGGCAGCATGAGCACCCTGGTGCTGTCCCTGCTGTTTTTGCTGCTGACCCTGGTGCTGTTCTATGCCAACCAGGCCGTGCACCGCCGCCATCCGCATTTTTTGCTGACGCCCGCCATCTGTACCTCGGCGATATTGATCGTCATCGTGCAGGCGACCTCGACGCCATTTGCCACGTATTTCGGCGAAACGCGCTGGCTGCCGTGGCTGCTGGGGCCGGCCACCATTGCGTTCGCCCTGCCCATCTTCCAGGAGCGCAAACTGATCCGCAAGCACTGGCTGGCCCTGAGCCTTGGCAGCTGCGCCGGCATCGTCGCCTCCGTGGGCGCCACCCTGCTGCTGGACAGGCTGCTGGGCGTGCACGGCGACATGGCGCGCAGCCTGCTGGCGCGGTCTGTCTCGACGCCATTCGCGCTGGAAGCGTCACGCCACATGGGCGGCTCGGCGCAGCTGACGGGCATCTTCGTGGTGATGACGGGCTTGTTCGGCTTGATGCTGGGTAAACCGTTATTAAAACTGCTGCCCTTGCGCATGCGCATCGCTCGTGGCGCCCCGTATGGCGCGGCGGCCCACGGCTTTGGCTTATCCGTGGCGCGCCGCGTGGGTACGGAAGAAGGTGCCGTTGCCAGCCTGACGATGATCTTTTCGGGCATCGTGACGGTGCTGCTGGCGCCGCTGCTGGGGCATCTGCTGGGCTAAACCGCCACACCGGCGGCGTTTATCGGGGATAATACGTCTTTCCCCATTCCAAGCAGCCGCGCCACGATGAAATACCCTGCAGTCCTGCCTTTCAGCGACATCCTGCCCCGCCTGCACGAGTTCGATGCCATCATCGACGTGCGCAGCCCGTCCGAGTTCGCGGAAGACCACTTGCCGGGCGCTATCAACCTGCCCGTGCTGGACGACGAGCAGCGCGTGCGCGTGGGCACTTTATACAAGCAGACCAGCGCCTTCGAGGCGAAGAAGCTGGGCGCGGCACTGGTGGCGAAAAATATCGCGCGGCATATCGAAGACGGTTTCCTCGGTCACCCGCACGATTGGAAGCCGCTAGTCTACTGCTGGCGCGGTGGCAACCGCAGCGGCGCCATGGCGCACATCCTGGCGCGCATCGGCTGGCCCGTCACGCAGCTCGACGGCGGCTACAAGGAATACCGGCGCCATGTGAACGCCGAGCTGGCCACCCTGCCCGAACGCTTCGACTTCATCAACGTGCTGTGCGGTCCCACGGGCAGCGGCAAGAGCCGTTTGCTGCAGGTACTCGACAAACAAGGCGCGCAAGTAATCGACCTGGAAGACCTGGCGGCGCACCGCGGCTCCGTGCTGGGCGGTTTGCCCGAGGAAGAGCAACCAGCGCAAAAAGCGTTTGAAAGCGCGCTGTGGCAGCAACTGCGTACTTTTGACCCGGCGCTGCCCGTATTCATCGAGTCCGAAAGCAAGAAAGTGGGCCGTTTGCGCGTGCCCGATGCGCTGATGGAAAAGATGCGCGCTTCCGCCTGCACGGACGTGCGGCTCGATACGGCCCGACGCGTGCAGTTGCTGATGCAAGACTATGCGCATTTCGTCGGCGACCCGGCCCGCCTGAACGTGCAGCTGGCCCTGTTGACGCAGCTGCATGGCAGGGAGAAAATTGCCCACTGGCAGCAACTGGGCACTTCGGGCCGCATGGCCGAGCTGGTGGAAGAGTTGCTGGTGCAGCATTACGACCCCGTCTACCGGCAATCGATCGCCCGCAACTTCAGCCGCTACGCCCAGGCGACGCCGCTGGTCTTGCCCGACATTTCAGAACATGCCTTTGAGCAAGCCGCGCGCGCATTATGTGCTATCGTCGGCGAGCCCCGTACCGCCAGCGCCGCGTAAGCGCCGGCGTAGCTTCCAATGACCTTTTTGAGCAGGATGACGACCATGTCCGATAGCGTTCCAACCCCCATCCGATTGACCGAATTTGCCCATGGCGGCGGCTGCGGCTGCAAAATTGCGCCTGGCGTGCTGGCCGACATTTTAAAGGGCAGCGGCGGCTTTCCCCTGCCGAAGGAATTGCTGGTCGGCATAGAAACCTCGGATGACGCGGCCGTCTACCTGCTCAACGACGAGCAGGCACTGATCGCCACCACGGATTTCTTCATGCCCATCGTCGATGACCCGTTCGACTTTGGCCGCATCGCCGCCACCAACGCCATTTCCGACGTGTACGCCATGGGCGGCACGCCTATCATGGCGCTGGCCCTGGTGGGCATGCCGATCAACAAGCTGCCGGTGGAAACCATCGGCCTCATCTTGAAGGGCGGCGAAACCATTTGCGCCCAGGCCGGCATCCCCATCGCGGGCGGCCACACCATCGATTCCGTCGAGCCGATCTACGGCCTGGTCGTGCTGGGCCTGGTGCATCCCTCGCAAGTCAAACGCAACGCGGGCGCGCGCGCCGGCGATAAACTGGTATTGGGCAAGCCGATCGGCGTGGGCATTTTATCGGCCGCGCTGAAGAAAAATGCATTGGACGCGGCTGGCTACGCCTCGCTGATCGATAACACCACCAAACTGAATACCCCGGGCAAGAAACTGGCCCTGCTCGATGGCGTGCATGCGCTGACGGACGTGACGGGCTTTGGTTTGCTGGGTCACACCCTGGAACTGGCGCGCGGCGCCAAATTGCAGGCGCGCATCGCCATGCATGACGTGCCGCTGCTGCCGCAAGTGCAGCAACTGGCGCAGAATGGCAACATCACGGGCGCCTCCGGCCGCAACTGGCAAGGTTACGGCGCGCAAGTGGCGCTGGCCGACAGTCTGAGCGCCATCGACAAGGCGATCCTGACGGACCCGCAAACGGCAGGCCCCCTGCTGGTGGCGTGTGCGCCGGAAGCCGTCGAGCAAGTGCTGGCGATTTTCCGCGCAGAAGGCTTTGGCGACGCCGTCGTCATCGGCGAGATGCAGGATGGCAGTACCGGGGTTTCCGTATATTAATGAACAATTCAATCAACAATTTTCTTAAAGGCAGCTCCATGACCACATTCTCAAAATTGCCCGCCATCCTGGCCACCGTCGCCGCCACCCTGGCCATCCACAGCGGCCTGGCGCAGGCGCAGCAAGTGTTGCGCGTGTCCGCCATCCCCGACGAAGCGCCGACGGAATTGCAGCGCAAGTTCAAGCCGCTGGGCAGCTATCTGGAGAAAAAACTGGGCATGAAGGTGGAATTCACGCCGGTCACCGATTACGCGGCGTCCGTGGAAGGCTTGATCAATAACAAGCTCGACATGGTCTGGTTCGGCGGTTTCACGTTTGTGCAAGCGAATGTGCGCAGCGGCGGCAAGATCGTGCCCCTGGTGCAGCGCGAAGAAGACACGAAATTCCGCTCCGTGTTCGTCACCACCAGCAAGGACATCAATCAGCTGTCCGACCTGAAAGGCAAGAATTTCACGTTCGGCTCGGAATCGTCGACCTCGGGCCACTTGATGCCGCGCTACTACTTGCTGGCCGCCAAGATCAACCCGGACACGGACATGAAGCGCATCGCGTTTTCCGGAGCGCATGACGCCACCGTCGCGGCCGTGGCCGGCGGCAAGGTCGATGCGGGAACCCTGAACATTTCCGTGTGGGAAAAGCTGGTGGAAGCGAAAAAGGTCGATCCAAGCAAGGTGCGCGTGTTCTACACGACGCCCGGCTACTACGACTACAACTGGAGCGTGCGCGCCGACATGAATCCCGTCGTGCGCAAGAAGCTGACGGACGCCTTCCTGGCGCTGGACCCATCCACGCCTGAAGGCAAGGAAATCCTCGAACTGCAACGCGCCACGAAGTTCATCCCGACCAAGGCCGAGAACTACAAGGATATCGAAGCGGCCGCGCGCGATGCCGGTTTGTTGAAGTAAGAATCAACGCTTCCTGGCCAGTGGTTTTCCCAACCCAAGGGCGAAGAGCCGGGGTCGGACCCTGAGGGTCCGACCCCGGTCCTTGCTCTGGGGTTAACAATAGTTTTACATCGAAACATCGCATGACATTCCAACTTCACAAGGTCAGCGTCCACCACGCGGGCGCCGCCAGCAATGCGCTGGCACTGCGCGAGCTGGACCTGGACGTGGCCCAGGGCGAACAGATCGCCGTGATCGGCCCCTCGGGCGCCGGCAAGACCAGCTTGCTGCATACGCTGGCCTGCGCACTGCGCCCTGAATCGGGCAGCCTGAACATCCTCGGCACTTCCCCTTGGCAGATTGCCAGCGGCGAACGCCATGCCTTGCGCGCGCGCCTCTTCCTGGCGCCGCAAACGCCGCCGCTGCCGCCGCGCCAGAGGGTCGTCAACGCCGTGCTGGCGGGCCGCTTGCCGCAATGGAGCTTGTGGATGGCCATCCGCTCGCTGCTGGCACCCGTCGACCCGCGCGCCGCGTGGGAAGCCCTGGGTAAATTCGAGCTGCAGGACAAATTGTATGCGCGGGTCGACCGCCTGTCCGGCGGCGAACGCCAGCGCTGCGGCATGGCCCGCGCGCTCGTGTCGAATGCGGAAGTGTTCCTCGTCGACGAACCGTTGTCCGCGCTCGACCCCACACTCGCTTTGCAGACGATCAATGTGCTGCAGGCAGAAGCGACAGCGCGCAATGCCACCCTGATCTGCAGCCTGCACCAGGTGGATATCGCCCGCGCCTGCTTTGCGCGCATCGTCGCTTTGCGCGATGGCAAGATCGTCTTCGACTTGCCTGGCGCCGATGTAAGCGACGCCATGATAGAACAGCTGTACCGCAACAAGGCCGACCCCGCGCCCCAGTTCGAGGCCGTGGCAGCGAACCTGGACGCCGCGAGGCCCCTTTGCTGAAGAGCGCCAACGCCGCCATGCCGCGCGACCCTGCCTGGCGCGGCCGCCTGATCGGGGCCGCCGTCATCCTCATCGTGCTATGGCCGATGCTGGTGCAGGCTGAATTCAAGCCGTGGATTCTATGGGATGCGCAAAGCCTGGCAGCCACCTGGCAATTCCTAGCCAGCTTCGTGCCGCCCTCCCACTCGCTGGAATTTTTGCAGCTGGTGGCCATTTCCAGCTGGGAAACCATCGCCATGGCCACGGCCGGCATGGCGCTGGCCATGCTGGGCGCCATCCCCCTGACCCTGCTGGTGACGGAACGCTTGTCTATTTCGCGCATCGGCAGCGGCACCGTCTCGCCCCTGGCTGCTAGCGTGCGCCACGCCGTGCGCGCCTTGCTGGTGCTGCTGCGCAGCGTGCCTGAACTGGTATGGGCATTATTGCTGGTGCGCATCGTCGGCCTGGGACCGACGGCGGGCGTGATCGCCATCGCCCTCACCTATTGCGGCATGCTGGGCAAGGTGTATGCGGAAATCCTCGAATCGTCGGATGCCGCTGCCTGCAACGCCCTGCTCCACAATGGCAGTGGCCGCTTGAAAGCCTTGCTGTATGGCGCCCTGCCGGAATCGGCTGCCGAACTCGTGTCGTACACGATTTACCGTTGGGAATGCGCGATCCGCGGCTCCGTCGTCATGGGTTTTGTCGGCGCGGGCGGTTTGGGCCAGCGCATGGATGAATCGATGAAAATGATGGCCGGCAATGAACTGGCCACCATGCTGATGGTCTTCGTGCTGCTGGTGGCGGGCGCCGACGCCGTTTCCGCCATGCTGCGCCGGAGGCTGGCATGAAGCAAGAATCAACTTTGCTACCCATCCCTGCCCCGGTGCGCTGGTCGACCTGGGCCTTGCTGACTGGTTTATTACTGCTGGTCACCGCCAGCTTCGCCACCCTGCCCTTGAAATGGGGCGAGTTCTTCAGTGCCGACGCCGTGCGCACCAGCGCCGACTTCCTGCACGGCTTCGCCCCGCCCGAAGTGGCGCCCAACTTTTTGATGAAAGTCGGCGTCGCCACCTTTGAAACCCTGGCCATGTCGGCCATCGGCACGGTGATCGCGGCCGTGCTGGGTGCGCTGCTGGCCCTGCCCGCCAGCGGCCGTTTCGGCAAGCTGGCGCGCAATGCCACGCGCGCCGTGCTCAACGTGCTGCGCTCGATTCCCGAGCTGGTGTGGGCCTCGATCCTGCTGATCGCCGCCGGCCTGGGCCCTTTCGCGGGCACCCTGGCGCTGGCCTTGCACACGGTGGGCGTGCTGGGACGCTTGTTTGCCGATGCGTTTGAGAATTGCCCGCCCTTGCCCGCTGCCACCTTGCGCATCAATGGCGCGCGGCCCGCCGTGGCTTTCCTGTATGCGACCTTGCCGCAGTGCAGCCCGCAGATGATGTCCTACACCCTCTACCGCTGGGAAAACAATATCCGCGCCGCCGCCATCCTCGGCGTCGTGGGTGCGGGCGGCCTGGGGCAGATGCTGAAATACCATCTGTCGCTGTTCCAGATGCAGGCCGCCGCCACTGTCATCGTCGCCATGTTGCTGATGGTGGCCGCCGTCGATGGGCTCAGCTACGTGCTGCGCCGCGCCATGACCCGATAACTTTTTTAAAGGAAAACCCCATGTCAGGCTGGTGGAGCATTATCTCGACAGACACGCCCGAACAGATGGCCGATATGACGAAAGTCAACAAGCAAGCGTTTCTCGCCACCTGGGAAGCGGGCCTGTTCGGCGCGGACTGGATCGCGCAATTGTGCACACAAGGCAAGGCGACCCAGCTGACCTTCAACGGTTTCCCCAACCGCTACACGGCCTCGGCGGACATCATCGCGCCCCTGCTGCTGGCGGGCATCGCCGAGGCGCAGGATGGCGACTTTCCGCAAGATAAACTCACTGGCTGGCCCGGCAGCATCACCATGTATCGGGAACGCATCGCCGCCTGTGCGCCCGAGCAACTGCTGACGATTGAAGTGTGGGACCAGTCCTGACGCGGCAAGCTGGATCGCTCCTCCGGCAGCAGCGCTGGACAGCATTCCATCCGCCCAGTTCCAGGCATGGGCTTGCAATAGCTTGTTGCCGATAGGAAATGTGGCTTATCATGCAGGTTTTCATGCAAAGAAATAAAGTCATGCGTTTGACACCAAAGCACTGGATCGCCATAGTTTCACTGCTCACCCTGCCATTGCACGGCGTGGCCGCCAAGGAGCCACTGCCATTTAATGAGTTCCGGGCCGGCCTTATCGAAACGGTCATGAACAGTTGCATGCGCTCCCAAACGGAACCGGCGATCCAGATATACATGGACAAGGCCAATACCCAGGGCGCCAATTTCACCGATCATGCGCAAACGCTCGCGCATCTGGAAAAGATGCCAGAATGGACCCAGAGCATCGTCCCCAAGATGAAAAACCTCTGCGCCTGCGCTTTGGGGCCCAGCATCGAGGAAATGCGCGCTACCACGTCGCTGGACGACCTCGAAGCCGTGCTGCGTGCCACCAAGGCCGCAAGCAACGAGCGCGGCGCCGATAGCGCTTACATGAGCAACTGCCTGCAAGCACAGAAGACCTTGCGGGACGCGGGCTAGACCCATCCCGCGCCGGCGCCATCGCATCACCCACTCCCGGATAGACGACCATGCACATTCGCGCCACCACCGCCAGCGACTGGCCGGCCCTGAAAGCCACGCGCCTGGCCGCCCTGCTTGATGCCCCCACCGCCTTTGGCGCCAGCCACGCCAGCGCAGCCGCTTTTTCCGATGCCGACTGGCAGCAGCGCGCCATCAGCACACCGCAACGCACGTTTTTCCTCGCCATCGAGGGCGAGCAAGCCATCGGCCTCGCCGCACAAGTGGTGGCAGGCAATGGCGAATGCCACCTGATCGCCATGTGGGTACAGTCCGAATATCGAGGCATGGCCGTGGCGCAGGGGCTGGTCGAGGCCGTGAAACAATGTGCCGTGAACAATGGCCATGCGCGGCTGGTACTCGGCGTGGCACCCGAGAATGCGCGCGCGGCCGCCTTTTACCAGAAGCAGGGTTTTGTATTCCTGCCGGAATGGGAAGCGCTGGAAAGCCATCCGCATATCCAGGTGCAGAAGATGGAATGGCTGGCGGCGGCATTGAGGTAAATACAAATGCGCATAGTGTAGAAAAACAGCGATCTCAAGCACTTCATTCATCCCAATTGACACTCTGTCTTAAAAACCGGCTCGTACCTCTGTTTTTTTCTACACTCACGTTTTCATTCATGAATAGAAAGATGGGTATGCGTGCAATCGCTGGTCTTCTGCTGTGTTTGTGCGGCGCTGCGGTACAGGCCGATGTTGATACTGATCAAGCCGTGGAGCCATCTGGCCAGGATGCGGCAGCGTCAGTCAGTGTAAAAGGCATCCGGGACCCGGACTGGAAGCCCTACGGTGCCATGCTCAAGGGCGTCAAACGCTTCGAGGAAAAGCATGCACTGGCGCCTGGCGCGGAGCTGCGCTTCATCCTGGAACCGCGCCGTGCCGACGTCGACATGCACGCCATCGCGCTCCGGCTAGAAAGCGATGAGGCGGGCATGGCGATACTGCTGGGCGAGCACAATATCTTCAGCTTGCCCGTCGGGCAGGGTCCTCTGTATGAAAAGGCCGAGCTGACGGTGAACCGCAAGGCGGGGTCGGTCAGGTGGATTCCCTACATCCGCAGTGCGGCAACCAGCGACACCATCCGCCGCCTGGGCGACCTGCGGCTGGCGTGCGAAGTCCATTGGGCCATCGACAAGGACAGCTTGCCTTTCGCCATGCGCACGGCGATGGGCGCATTGGGCGGGCCGTGCAATTTCGTGTCGCAAAAGGGCACCTACAGCTTTGCCGGACCGCGGCGCATAGCCACTGCAACGATCAGCTTCAACGGCAAAAGCGCGCCTGTGCCATTCAGCGGATCGTCGTTCACGCCGCCGTTACGGGAGCGGGACTGGAGCGACGACAGCGTCATCGAACTGACATTCGGCCACGATTAGACTGCACTGTAGCTATCGCAGTGCCTATTTCACCCGCTGCTTCTCCAGCTTGCGCGCCAGCGTGCGCCGGTGCATGCCCAATCGGCGGGCCGTTTCCGAGATATTGAAATCCGTCTCGGCCAGCATTTCGTGGATGCGTTCCCATTCCAGGGTCTTGATGTTGGTGGCGCGGTTCGTCAGTTCGATGTCGGCGTTGCCGGCCACGTGGCCGAAGGCCGCTTCGATGTCATCGGTGTTGGACGGTTTCGCCAGGTACTGGCAGGCGCCCAGCTTGATTGCTTCGACGGCCGTGCCGATGCTGGCGTAACCCGTCAGGACGACGATCAGCATTTCAGGGTCGTGCTGGTGCAGCATCTGCACGCAAGCCAGGCCCGACGTATTGCCATTGAGTTTCAGGTCGACGACGGCGTAGTCGGGGCAATGCTGTTCCAGCAAGGCGCTCGCTTCGTCGAAATTGGTGGCCAGGATGACCTGGTAGCCGCGCCGCTCGAACGAGCGGCCCAGGGTGCGGGCAAACGCGGCGTCGTCTTCGATGATCAGTAACAGACGGTCATCCTGCATGGTGGTCGCTTTCTCTTTCCAGTTTGATGGCCGCCAGCGGCAAGGCCAGGTGCACCACCGCCCCGCCCTGCACGCGGTTGCGTGCCGTCACCGTACCGCCCAGGGTACGCGCAACATTCACCACCAGGAACAGACCCAGGCCGCCGCCGGGCTTGCCCTTGCTGCTTTGATACGGTTTGCCCAGGTGCGTCAGCATCGACGGCTCGAAGCCGGGGCCGGCATCGGTAATCACCAGATGCAAGGCGTCCGCTTCGCGCGTGGCTTCGAAGCGCAGCCAGTCGGGTGACGCTTCCAGCGCATTGTCGAGCACATTGCAGATGGTTTGTTTCAGGGTCGAATCGAAGACGACGGGCACGTCCTGCTCGATGCGGTTATCGTATTCAAAACCCTGGATCGGGCGGCTGACGCGCCACTCGTCGACCAGGTCGTTGAGGAAGGTGTTGATCGTCGTCTTCACGGACGATTCACCACGCGCCTCGCCCGCCGACAATAAAATGCCGCTGACGATGCTTTTGCAGCGCTGCAACTGTGCCTGCATTTCCGTGATTTCTTCCAGTAATTCGCTGTTCTTGCTCAGTTCAGGCATGCGGCGCCAGTCGCCGAGGATCACGGAGAGCGTTGCCAGCGGCGTGCCAAGCTCGTGCGCGGCGCCCGAGGCCAGCAAGCCCATGCGGATGATGTGCTCTTCTTCCGCCGCGCGCTGGCGCAGATCGGCTACCTTGGCGTCGCCGGCGCGCTGGTTGCGGTTGATGCGGGTGATGAACACCACCAGCAGAGCGGCGTTCAGGATAAAACAAATCAGCAAGCCTTGCACGTACAGGCTGGCAAAGCCCCGTTCGGGGTCGATCGGCAGGATCAGGGGGCCGGGCAGCAAGGCCAGGCCCGCCAGGCACAGGCTGGTGATGGCCACCATGATCCAGGTCGACCACACTTCCAGCAGCACGGCGCTGAGGATGACTTGTAATAAGTACAGGAAGGCAAACGGGTTGCTGATGCCGCCGCTCAGGTAGAGCTGGGCCGTCAGCACGGTGACGTCGACCAGCAGAGCGAGGAACAGGGCCGTGTTGGAAACGGGCTGGCGTTCGTGCCAGCGCAGCAGGCTGGCTAAATTGAAGGCGATGAGGCAGGACAGCACTTCGAGCATGTAGGGCACTGGCAAGGCGATGCCCAGCCCCACGCCCACGCCGAAGATCGTGCTGATCTGGCCGATGACGGCCAGCCAGCGCAGCTGGATCAGCAGCTTCATGTTCTGGTGGCCGGCCGGATGTTCCATCTCGGCTGCCACGGCACCGCGTTCTAGTACCTCGCGGTTGGGCAGGATCTCAATCCTGCCCGGCATGGTCGCTTTCCTGGCGCTGGGCGCCACGGGCACGGCGGCGCTTGTCTTCACGCACGATCCACCAGCTGATGCCGGCCACCATCAGGGCCAGGGCAAACCAGGTCAAGGCGTACACGAGGTGATTGTTATGGAAGGAAATCACGGTCAGGCCGCCGACGGGCGCATCAACAGCCGTTTCCGATTTGGCTTGCGCATCGACAAAGTATGGCGCCACGTTGGTGAGCATGTGCGAGGCACCGATGGCGGCCACGTCGCGCGAATACCAGTGCTGCGTGACAGGACTATTTTCACGCAGGAAACCGCCGCCCGTCTCGCTGATGCGCAGCAAGCCGTCGACGTGGACGATGCCGGCAGGCGTGCTGGCGGCGATGCTTTCACGTTTCGGCACGAAGCCGCGGTTGACCAGCACGGTGCTGCCATCGGCCAGGCGCAAGGGCGTCACTAACCAATAGCCGCTGCCCAGTGCCGTCGTTGCCTGCACCAGGGTGTTGAAAATGGGGAGATACGTACCGGAGAGTCGCACATGGCGGTATTCATCCGTTTGTGGCGTAATGCTGGCCCAGGCTGCGGGTCCAGGTGCGTCCGTCGCGGGCGCATGTACGCGTTGTTCGACGCGCTCGATCAGGTCAAGCTTCCAGAACAGGCGCTTGACTTGCCAGGTGCCCAGGGCACAGAAACCGGCAAACAAGATCCCCGCCAGCAAGGCCAATGCATATCGCACAGCCATGCCGCGTGGGCCTGGCGCGGCATCTTGCGATGCGGCGCCAGGGGCGCGCCCGGTGTTGCTTGGGCGCGGTTGACTCATCATGGAGCCGTTTTCGTATGCATGTACTCAGGCATCAGATCCGGCATCATGTTGTGGTTCATGTGGTACATGACCCACAGGGATCCTGCCATGGCAATGCCCACGATCATGATGGTGAAGATCAGCGCCATCATGTTCCAGCCGCCTTCGGACTTGGTGTTCATGTGCAGGAAGTACACCATGTGCACGACCACTTGAACAGCCGCGAACGCCAGCAGGACCAGGCCCATGGTGCCCGAGTTGGTGATGGCTTTCGTCATCACCAGCCAGAAAGGAATGGCCGTCAGGATCACCGACAGGATGAAGCCGATAGCGTAGCTTTTCAGGCTGCCATGATCGTGTTGGTCATGGTGGTGGCTATCGCCGTGTGTGTGGTGGTCGCTCATGGCAGCACTCCCATCAGGTAGACAAAGGTGAAGACGCCGATCCAGATGACGTCCAGGAAGTGCCAGAACAGCGACAGGCACATCATGCGACGGCCGTTTTCCGGGGTCAGACCATGCTTGTTCAACTGGAACATCAAGGTCACGAGCCAGATCACGCCGAACGTCACGTGCAAACCGTGGGTACCGACCAGCGCGAAGAACGACGACAGGAACGCGCTGCGCTGCGGACCGGCGCCTTCGTGGATCAGATGAATGAATTCATACATTTCCAGCGACAGGAAGGCCAGGCCGAACAGGCCCGTGATGCCCAGCCAGACCAGGGTGCTGCGCAATTGCTTGCGCTGCATGGCCAGCATGGCGAAGCCGTAGGTGATCGACGACAGCAGCAGCATGGCCGTGTTGACGGCCACCAGCGGCAGGTCGAACAGCGCGGCGCCCGTCGGGCCGTCCGCGTAGTTGCGGCCCACCACGGCATACGTGGCGAACAGACAGGCGAAGATCAGGCAATCGCTCATCAGGTAGAGCCAGAAACCCAGCAAGCTGCCGTTTTCCGGGTGGTGCTCGCGCACAAAGTAGCTGCGCGTGCTTGGTGCGGCGCCAGCGGCGCCGGTGTTATGGGCGATGGTATCAGACATGGCTGCTCAGCAATTTAGTGTAAGCGTCTTCGGTACGGACCACTTCTTCCGCAGGAATGTAGTAATCGCGCTTGTAGTTAAAGGTATGGACGATGATGGCAATCATCATGATCACGAAGCCGATGCTGGCGACGAGCCACATTTGCCAGATCAGGCCAAAACCGACCAGTGCGGAAAGTGCGGCGATCACGAAACCAGCCCAGGTGTTCTTCGGCATGTGGATCTTCGTGAAACCGGACGTCGGACGCTGGTAACCGTGTTTCTTCATGTCAGTCCATGCATCGAGTTCGTGCACTTGTGGCGTGAAGGCGAAATTATAGTCTGGCGGAGGCGACGACGTCGCCCATTCCAGCGTACGGCCACCCCAGGGGTCACCGGTCACGTCGCGCAGGGCGTGACGATTGCGGTAGCTGACGAAGAACTGGATCAGCATGGAGCCGATGCCCAGTGCGATCGAGACGGCGCCAAACCAGGCGATGATGGTCCAGATTTGCAGGGATGGATCTTCAAAGTGGTTGACACGACGGGTCACGCCCATCAGGCCCAGCACGTACAGCGGCATGAAGGCCAGGTAGAAGCCGACGAACCAGAACCAGAACGAGCATTTGCCCCAGAACGCGTCGAGCTTGTAGCCGAACGCTTTCGGGTACCAGTAGTTGATCGCAGCGAACACACCGAACACCACGCCGCCGATAATCACGTTATGGAAGTGGGCAATCAGGAACAGGCTGTTATGCAGCACGAAGTCAGCTGGTGGTACGGCCAGCAGCACGCCGGTCATGCCGCCGATGGTGAAGGTGACCATGAAGCCGATCGTCCACAGCATGGGCAACTCAAAACGGATACGGCCGCGGTACATGGTAAACAGCCAGTTGAAGATCTTCGCGCCCGTCGGGATCGAAATGATCATCGTCGTGATGCCGAAGAAGGAATTGACGCTGGCGCCCGAACCCATGGTGAAGAAGTGATGCAGCCATACCAGGTACGACAGAATCATGATGACGCAGGTGGCGTACACCATCGAGGCGTAGCCGAACAAGCGCTTGCTGCTGAAGGTGGCAACGACTTCGGAAAACACGCCGAACAGTGGCAAGATCAGGATGTAGACCTCTGGGTGACCCCAGATCCAGATCAGGTTGACGTACATCATGGCGTTGCCGCCCAGTTCCGTCGTGAAGAAGTTAAAGCCTGCAACGCGGTCCAGCGACAGCATGGCCAGCACAGCCGTCAGCACCGGGAAGGCGGCGACGATCAGGATGTTGGTGCACAGTGCGGTCCAGGTGAAGACGGGCATTTTCATCCAGGTCATGCCTGGCGCGCGCATCTTGACGATGGTGGCGATCAGGTTGACGCCGGACAATAGCGTCCCGACCCCGGCAATCTGCAAGGACCAGATGTAATAGTCTACCCCCACGTCCGGACTGCCGACGATGCCCGACAGCGGTGGATATGCCAGCCAGCCCGTGCGGGCGAATTCGCCGACGAACAGCGAAGCCATGACCAGGGCGGCGCCCATGGTGGTCATCCAGAAGCTGAAGTTATTGAGGAAAGGGAAAGCCACGTCGCGCGCGCCGATTTGCAGCGGCACCACGTAGTTCATCAGACCCGTCACGAAAGGCATCGCGACGAAGAAGATCATGATCACGCCGTGGGCGGTGAAAATCTGGTCGTAATGATCGGGTGGCAGGAAGCCGGCATTGTCGCCAAAGGCGATCGCCTGCTGGGTACGCATCATGAGCGCGTCGGCAAAGCCGCGCAGCAGCATGACCAGGCCCAGGATCATGTACATGATACCGATTTTTTTATGGTCGATACTGGTGATCCAGTCGCGCCACAGGGTACCCCAGACGCGGAAATACGTCAGTGCCGCAACGAGTGCGATACCGCCCAGGCCAACCATAGCAAAGGTCGCCAGCAGGATAGGTTCGTGAAATGGAATTGCATCCCAAGTCAGACGGCCGAAGATAAGCTTCGTCAGATCAATATGGTCTAGCATTGTTACTCTCAGAGAAAAAAGGGAGGCGCCAGGCAAGCGGCGCCAGTATCTGCAGCGCAATGCGCTGCGGGATTCATGCAGTCGTTACTTGGCTTGAACGCCCTTTTCAACTATTGCATCGCTAGCGACTACTGCCGTTACGGCCGCTACCGGGCTATTTGCCATCGTCAATTTGTATGGCTCGACCGGCGTCACGCACAGGGCGTCGGAAACGATGGTGCGGTTCAGGATTGCCTTGTACAGATCGCTAGGTACGGCGCTGTAGCGGCGCACCGGATCGCGTTCGCTAGGCTGGGCCAGCGACAGGTAGTCGTCGCGGTTCAGCGCGCCGCCACCGGCACGTGCCGATGCCACCCACTGATCGAAGTCCGCATCATTGACACCGTGGAACTTGAAGCGCATGCCCGAGAAACCGGCACCGCTGTAGTTCGCGGAGAAGCCCTTGTAGACACCAGGCTTGTTGATGACGGCATTCAACTGCGTTTCCATGCCCGGCATGGCGTAGATCTGACCTGCCAGTGCGGGGATGAAGAACGAGTTCATGACGGACGAGGCGGTGATCTTGAAGCGGATAGGACGATCGACGGGCGCGTACAGTTCATTCACGGAAGCGATGCCTTGCTCCGGGTAGATGAACAGCCATTTCCAGTCCAGGGCCACGACTTCGACGATCATCGGTTTGTGGCTGGCAGGAATCGGGCGGTTGGCGTCGATACGGCTCAATGGGCGATATGGATCGAGGGTGTGGGTGCTGATCCAGGTCAGCAGGCCCAGCACGATGATGATCAGCAGGGGCGCGCCCCAGATAATCAGCTCGAGGCGAGTCGAGTGGTCCCAGTCCGGCTCGTATTTGGCCGCGGTATTGTTTTTTCTATAGCGCCATGCGAACAGCAGGGTCAGGGCGATTACCGGAACGATAATCAACAGCATCAGCAATGTCGAGATGACAATCAGATTGCCTTGCTGAACTGCAATGTCACCAGACGCATTCAGTACCACCGTATTGCAACCAGCCAACAATGCGAGAGGTAAGAGTAGCAGTCCGCGACGAACTTTTAATGAAAACATACAGGAAAGTCCAGTACAGGGGATGAAGATATGGTACTGTATTCTCACTGGAGCGCGTTGGCAATTGGACGTTTTGTCCACCCCCTTGCTCGGACTTTCACTGGGTACGTGCGGAGTTTTCCTACGACTACCCGATGAATAGTCCTACTCCGGGCGTGAGACACCCGGAGTATGTTACGCGTTGGCCGAACTCGAAACTATATTGGAGACGATCATCATGTCCAGCACGCGCACACACAGCGGGGATGTACCCGCCGACTTTTCCCCCCACTCCCTGCGCGACGCACGCGGGGCCGGCACGGTCGAATCGCATATCGACCCCGGTGAGATCGCCGTCGGCGTGATCATCGGCCGCGCTTCCGAATACTTTGACTTCTTTGTCTACGCCATCGCCTCGGTGCTGGTGTTTCCGCGCGTCTTCTTCCCGTTTGAAGAACGCCTGGAAGGTACTTTATATGCATTCCTGATTTTCTCGTTTGCATTCATCGCCCGTCCGTTCGGCACCGTGATCTTCATGGAGATCCAGCGCCGCATGGGGCGCAGCGCCAAGCTGACGATCGCCCTCTTCCTGCTGGGCGTGTCGACGGCCGGTATCGCCTTCCTGCCGACCTATTCGCACCTGGGCTTTGCCGCCATCATCTGGCTGTCCGTGCTGCGCATCGGCCAGGGCGTGGCGCTGGGCGGCTCGTGGGATGGCCTGCCATCGCTGCTGGCCCTGAACGCGCCGGAGAACAAGCGCGGATGGTACGCCATGCTGGGCCAGCTGGGTGCGCCCACCGGCTTCCTGATCGCCGCCGGCCTGTTCTGGTTCATGCTGACCACCCTGACGGATGAAGATTTCCTCGACTGGGGCTGGCGCTATCCGTTCTATGTCGCCTTCGCCATCAACGTGGTGGCCCTGTTTGCCCGTTTGCGCCTGGTGTCGACGAATGAATATGCGCGTCTGCTCGACGAACGCGAACTGCAGCCCGTGAGCGTGTTTGAAATGAGCCGCGGCCAGGGCCGCAACGTGCTGATCGGCGCCCTCGCTGCGCTGGCCAGCTACGCCCTGTTCCATCTGGTCACGGTGTTCCCGCTGTCGTGGATTTCCGTCTACCAGACGCGTTCGGCATCGGACTTCCTGCAAGTGCAGATGGTGGGCGCCGTGCTGGCCGCCATCGGCGTGGTCATTTCCGGCTTGCTGGCCGATAAAGTGGGCCGCCGCACCACCCTGGGCGTGCTGGCCGTGCTGATCGCCATCTTCAGCGCCTTCGTGCCGACCCTGATGGGCGGCGGCAATACGGGCCAGGACGTCTTCATCCTCGTCGGCTTCAGCCTGCTGGGTCTGTCCTACGGCCAGGCAGCTGGCGCCGTGACGGCCAACTTCCCTGCCCGCTTCCGCTACACGGGCGCTGCCCTGACATCCGACCTGGCCTGGCTGGTGGGTGCCGGCTTCGCCCCGCTGGTGGCACTGGGACTGTCGGCCAACTTCGGCCTCGCCTATGTCAGTTTCTACCTGCTGTCAGGCGCCGTTGCCTCGCTGGCCGCGCTGAGCCTGAACCGGGCGCTGGAAATCCGCGACTAACATATATGGACAGCGCAGTGCGCGCAGCACTTAAAAAACGCCGGCATCGTCCGGCGTTTTTTTAGGCTATGTCACCGTAAGGTGTGGGAACTCTCCCATGGTTGCCTTCAACAATGTTTCTGGGGAGCGGATGCGTCCGGCGTCGAGTATCCAGCGCCACCCCAGATAATTCG